>NZ_LGDB01000187.1:0-78885 GCF_001279655.1 Streptomyces sp. WM6372
GTGCGGGTGGGGCGGGGGGCTTCAGGAGGGGTGATTGTTCGGTTTTTGTCCGACAGCCGAGCTTAACGTGGTGAAGTGAACGGTTCGTCTGCCGGACCGGGTGCGCGAGGTTGCGGTTGGGCGTGGGTCAGGTCACGGTCCCGCTGCACGACGGCGTCCGCGGCGGGGCCGCGCCGCCTCCAGGATCGGGTCGGGCCCTGGCAGCCCGGCGGAGCGGACCTGGACGCCCGCGCGGCGAAGGCGAGCGGCTGTGGTCATGAGAAAGGCCCGGCCCTGTGGAAAACAGGGCCGGGCCCATCAGGCCGGCGCCTAGAGCGTCGGGTACAGCGGGAACCTCGCGGCGAGCGCCGAGACGCGCGCCTTCAGGTCCTCGGCGTCGTACGCGGGCTTCAGCGCCTGCGCGATGATCTCGGCGACCTCGGTGAAGGCCTCGGCGTCGAAACCGCGGGTGGCCAGCGCCGGCGTACCGATCCGCAGACCCGAGGTGACCATCGGCGGCCGCGGGTCGTTCGGGATCGCGTTCCGGTTGACCGTGATGCCGACCTCGTGGAGGCGGTCCTCGGCCTGCTGGCCGTCCAGCTCGGAGTTGCGCAGGTCGACCAGGACCAGGTGCACGTCCGTGCCGCCCGTGAGGACGTCCACGCCCACGGCCTTGACGTCGTCCTGGACCAGGCGGGCGGCGAGGATCTTGGCGCCCTCCAGGGTGCGCTCCTGGCGCTCCTTGAACTCGGGCGAGGCCGCCACCTTGAAGGAGACCGCCTTGGCCGCGATCACGTGCTCCAGCGGACCACCCTGCTGACCGGGGAAGACCGCGGAGTTGATCTTCTTGGCCAGCTCCTGCGTCGACAGGATGACACCGCCGCGCGGACCGCCGAGGGTCTTGTGCGTGGTGGTGGTGACCACGTGGGCGTGCGGCACCGGGTTCGGGTGCAGGCCCGCGGCCACCAGGCCGGCGAAGTGCGCCATGTCGACCATCAGGTACGCGCCGACCTCGTCCGCGATGCGGCGGAAGGCGGCGAAGTCCAGCTGGCGCGGGTAGGCGGACCAGCCGGCGACGATCAGCTGCGGCTTGGACTCCTTGGCGAGGCGCTCGACCTCGGCCATGTCCACCTCACCGGTCTCGTCGACGTGGTACGGGACCACGTTGTAGAGCTTGCCGGAGAAGTTGATCTTCATGCCGTGGGTCAGGTGACCGCCGTGGGCCAGGTTCAGGCCCATGATCGTGTCGCCCGGCTTCAGCAGCGCGAACATCGCGGCGGCGTTCGCCTGCGCACCGGAGTGCGGCTGGACGTTCGCGGCCTCGGCGCCGAACAGCGCCTTGATGCGGTCGATCGCGATCTGCTCGACCACGTCGACGTGCTCGCAGCCGCCGTAGTAACGGCGGCCCGGGTAGCCCTCGGCGTACTTGTTGGTCAGGACCGAACCCTGGGCCTCCATGACGGCGACCGGAGCGAAGTTCTCCGACGCGATCATTTCCAGGGTGGACTGCTGGCGGGCGAGCTCGGCGTCGACGGCGGCGGCGACGTCCGGGTCGAGCTCGTGCAGGGGGGTGTTGAGAACAGACATCAGGAACCCCTGGGGTGTCAGTTGTCGGAGTGGGTGAGCGCGGCGTAGTCCTCGGCGGAGAGCAGGTCGGCCGGCTCCTCCGCGATGCGCACCTTGAACAGCCAGCCACCCTCGAACGGGGCGGTGTTCACGAGCGCCGGGTCGTCCACGACGTCCTGGTTGGCCTCGACGACCTCACCGGTGACGGGGGAGTACAGGTCGCTGACGGACTTGGTCGACTCCAGCTCACCGCAGGTCTCGCCCGCGGTCACCGTGTCGCCGACGGCGGGGAGCTGGGCGTACACGACGTCACCGAGCGCGTTGGCCGCGAACTCCGTGATGCCGACCGTCGCGACGCCGTCCTCGGCGTCCGACAGCCACTCGTGCTCCTTGCTGTAACGCAGCTGCTGGGGGTTGCTCATGACCTGATTCTCCTGGATGCGGGGGAGTGCGAACGAACAGTGGTCTTGCGTACTGAGACGGCCGGTACGGAGCCGGGGACGGCGCCCGTACGGGACCGCCGCGGCACCGGTACGGCGTACGGGGTTACTTCTGCCGCTTGTAGAACGGCAGGGCCACGACCTCGTACGGCTCATGCGTACCGCGAATGTCCACGCCGACGCCGGAGGTGCCGGGCGCGGCGTGCGCCGCGTCCACGTAAGCCATCGCGATCGGCTTGCCCAGCGTCGGGGACGGGGCGCCGGAGGTGACCTCACCGATGACCTGGCCGCCGGCCACGACGGGGAACCCGGCGCGCGGGACGCGGCGGCCCTCGGCGATCAGGCCGACGAGCTTGCGGGGCGGGTTCGTCGCGGCGCGCTCGGCGGCGGCCTCCAGGGCGGCGCGGCCCACGAACTCGCCCTCCTTCTCGAACTTCACGACCCGGCCCAGACCCGCGTCGAACGGGGTCAGGGAGGTGGTCAGCTCGTGCCCGTACAGCGGCATGCCCGCCTCCAGGCGCAGCGTGTCGCGGCAGGACAGGCCGGCCGGGACCAGGCCGACGCCCTCGCCGGCCTTCGTCAGCGCCTGCCACAGCTCGACGGCGTGCTCGGGGGAGACGAACAGCTCGAAGCCGTCCTCGCCCGTGTAGCCCGTACGCGCGATCAGCGCGGGCACGCCCGCGACGGTGCCCGGCAGGCCGGCGTAGTACTTCAGCCCGTCCAGGTCGGCGTCGGTGAGGGAGGCGAGGATGCCGGGGGACTCGGGGCCCTGCACGGCGATCAGCGCGTACGCGTCACGGTCGTCGCGGACCTCGGTGTCGAAGCTGGCGGCGCGCTCGGTCAGGGCGTCCAGGACGACCTGCGCGTTGGAGGCGTTCGCGACGACCATGTACTCGGTCTCGCCCAGGCGGTAGACGATCAGGTCGTCGACGATCCCGCCGTCCTCCTGGCAGATGTGCGTGTAGCGGGCGCGGCCGACGCCGACGGTGGAGATGTTGCCGACGAGCGCGTAGTCCAGGGCCTTGACGGCCTCCGGGCCGGTCAGCGTGATCTCGCCCATGTGGGAGAGGTCGAAGAGGCCGGCCTTGGTCCGGACGGCGTTGTGCTCGTCGCGCTCACTGCCGTACCGCAGGGGCATGTCCCAGCCCGCGAAGTCGGTCATGGTCGCACCGAGCGAACGGTGCAGCGCGTCGAGGGCGGTCAGGCGGGGGGCAGTGCTCATGGGTGTGGCTCCCGGGTCCCAGGGCATGACATGACGAGGACGTTCCTCCCCATCTGTCATCGGAACCTGAGAGGTTCGCCGAGAGTTCCCGGTCGGACCCGGGGAACGTCGACTTGCACCTTGGGTGGAGCGCACGCGGATGCCGTCGCGGGGGACGGCGGCGCGGCTCGCTTTTCAGATCTGCCTCATCCACGCGGTACGGGGCCTGAGAGATTCAAGGGAGGTACTTGCTCCTTCGGCGCCCGGGCACCGCCTCACGGCGTGCCGGGACTCTCCCGCGCGGATTCAAGCGGCCGGTATGCAGTTGGTCCAGATGGCGCACATCATTGCACGCCGTCCGGGCGATCGGGGGTGCGGGCCCGAAAGAACGTGCGGAGGAAGGCACGGAAGAAGTGCGGACCGGTGATGACGGACCGGGGACGCTTCCGGGACGCGGCCGGGATGCGCCGACCGGAACCGGGGGTGCCGGATTACCGTCTCTTTACACTCAGTGGGCATGGGGCCCCTGCGGGGCCCGATTGGGGGAGGCGATCACTGTGCGGAGATTCGGAGTGCTGGCGTTGACCGGGACGGGATCCGTGGACGCGGCGCCGGCGGCGCGGCGGGCGTGCGCCGAGGGCGCTGCCGTACGCGACCTGCGCGGCCGGGGCGCGCACGGACCGCAGTGGCTCGGCTTCACGGAAGGGGACATCGTCGTGGTGTCCGGTCTGCCGGGCGGCGGCAAGAGCACGCTGATCAAGCGGGCCGCGGAGGACGGCGGCATCGACTCCCAGGACGTGCGCGAGCGCTGGGAACGCCGGATGCCGAGGGCGCTGCCGTACGCGGTGTACCGGCCGCTGGTCCGCTTCGACCACTACTGGGGGCTCTGGCGGACCCTGCGCTCCGGCGCCTCGGCGGTGGTCCACGACTGCGGAACGCAGACGTGGGTCCGCAGCCTGCTGGCCGCGGCCGCGCGGCGCCGGGGCCGGGCGCTGCACCTGCTGTTGCTGGACACCAGCCCGGAGGAGGCGCTGGCCGGGCAGGCGGCGCGGGGGCGCGGGGTGTCGGCGTACGCCTTCGCCCGCCACCGCGGGGCGGTGGCCCGGCTGCTGCGCGACGCGGAATCGGGCCGCGTCCCGGCGGGCTGCACCTCGGCGGTGCTCCTGGACCGCGGCTCGGCGGCCCGCGTGACCCGCATAGCGTTCCGGCGGCCGTAGGCGGCCGTGGACGGTCGTAGGTGCCCGTGGGCGGCCCGGGAGCGCCCGTCGGAGGCCCGGGAGCGCCGGCGGCCGGCCGGGGGCCCCGGCGGCGGTGTCGGTCCGAGCCGATAATCTCGGGCCGACAGGGCGGGGCGAAACAGCGGAGGCGTACATGCAGGGCGGCGGCTGGCCGGACAACGAGCTGGAGCAGGTGCTCGGGGCGGCGCTCGGGCAGGCGGACGCCGGTGCCCGGATCGTCGAGGTGCTCGGCCGCAGCCGGCTCTGGGTGCCGCTGCCCGCCGGTGGCGGCCCGGACGCGGCCGGCGGCCTCACGCTGCCCACCATGGAGATCAACGGGGCGCCGTACGTCCCCGTGTACAGCTCCGAGGCCCAGTTCCGCGCCTGCGCCGGTCCCGCCATGGACTTCGCCGTGGCCCCCGCCGTCGAGTTCGCCCGCGGGCTGCCCCCGCAGCTCGGCATCGCCGTGAACCCCGAGGGCGCCGTCGGCGTCCCGCTGCCCCCGCCCGCCGTCGCGGAGCTGTGCCGCACCGGCCGGACCCCCCTCGACGGCCCCGCCACCGGCGGCCGCGTCCGGCTCTACGAGCCCGACTGGCAGGAGGACCCGGTGGACTTCCTGGCGGCCGCCGCCGAGGAGTTCCGCGCCACCGGCGTGGTCGCCGCCGCCCACCGCTGCCTGGCCAGCGTCGAGGGCGGGGGCCCGGAGCTCTACATCGGTGTCCGGCTGCTGGGATGGGAGCCCGAGATGCGGAACGCCCCGATGGACGCCCTCGGCCGGGCCCTGGCCCGCGTGGCACCGCCCTGGCCCGTGCAGTTGATCCTCCTCGACGCCGCTCAGGACCCGGTGGTCGACTTCATCGCCGAGCGCGTACGCCCCTTCTACCTCGCGTAGCGCCGCTTAAGCTGGGTGCCGATACGGGTGGACGGGCGGACGAAGAGGGGTACCGGGTGAGTGCGTCAGGCACGGCCGCGGCCGGGCAGGTCGAGCACATGATGCGCCAGGTGACGCCCGGGCGCTTCGAGAGCTACGAGTCGCTTCTGCACGCCCTCGCCGAGGGCCGCCTGTGGATGCTGCTCTGGCAGGGCCAGCCGGGCTCCCCGGACGCCCAGTACGGCGGCATGGAGGTCGAGGGCCTCGGGTACGCGCCCTGCGTGACCTCCCCCCAGGAGCTGGCCGCCAGCGGCTGGAACCGGGGCTACGAGGTGGTCACGGGCCGGGACGTCTCCCGCGCCCTCTACCCGGACCGCTGGGGCCTGTGGCTCAACCCGCACGCCCAGGGCGGCGGCCTCGGCATCCCCTGGGCCGACCTGCGCCGCATCGCCACCGGCCTCGACCGGATGCCGGCCGGCCCGCTGCGGCTGTCCGAGCCCGCCCTGGAGCTCCCGCAGTTCTACGGGCTGCTGACCCAGCACGCGCACCGCACCCCCGCCGTGCGCTCCCTGCGCCGCGCCTGGGTGCAGCCCTCGCTGGGCTCGCCGTACCTCGCGGTGGGGCTCGACCTGTACGACGCCTCCGCGCCCGCGCTGGAATCCGTACGGGAGATGATGCGCCAGTCGGTCGGCGCGGTGCCCGAGGGCGTGCCGGTGTGCACGGTGGCGCTGGCGGACGAGCACGATCCCGTCGCGATGTGGCTGCGCGCCCAGACGCGCCCCTTCTACGACCGGGAGGGCCAGGCTCCGGCCTACTGAGCAGGCCCCGGTCCACGGACCGGGACGACCGTATCGAGCCAACCGAGGCCGCGGGGAACGACCGTTCCCCGCGGCCTTCGGCTTGTCCTGATTTCGCCGACCTTGTGGGCCCAAAAGACATGGTCCTACCGCGAGTTGGGCGCCATGTCCGATTGCGTACCGAACGGACGGTGTTGCTCCGCTCAGGCGAGAGCGAAGTCCGGATAACGGGAACCCGACCCTCACATCACGGTTGCGCATCCATTCATCTGCGGGTCTGGCGGCTGATCGCAGCGCCGATGAAGACTCCCCACCCAAGAGCCGGTCAGTCCTCCAAGGCCCGGTTCGGCACATGATTTTTTGCTTGTCGCTTCGCACGGCACTTCCCGCAGTTCCTGCACCTCACACGCGTCCTGCGTGTCACCACGCACTCCGAGCGCCACTCCGCACCAACGCCGCCACAGCGGCGGGCATGGGCCGGCAACCCGTCGGCCGAGAGGGGTCCCCACCACGATGACGGCACCACTGCATGACACGAGCGCGGAATCACCCGCACCTGTGTCCGTAGCCGACGTCCCAGCCAAGGCCATCGAAGGCCGCTCGCCCGGCCGCATCGCCTGGATGCGGCTCAAGCGCGACAAGGTCGCGCTGACCGGCGGCGTGGTCGTGATCCTCCTGATCCTGGTGGCGGTCTTCGCACCGCAGATCGTGAGCCTGCTGGGCCACCCGCCCAACGAGTTCCACGAGGACCTGATCGACCCGGACCTCGGCACGCCGCTCGGCTCCTTCGGCGGCATGAGCTCCGACTTCCTGCTCGGCGTCGAACCCACCAACGGCCGCGACGTGTTCAGCCGGATCGTCTACGGCGCCCGCATCTCGCTGATCGTCGCGTTCCTGTCGGCCTTCGTCTCGGTCACGATAGGCAGCCTGCTCGGCGCGCTCGCCGGGTTCATCGGCGGCTGGGTCGACGGCATCATCAGCCGGCTGATGGACCTGCTGCTCGCCTTCCCGCAGCTGCTGTTCACGATCGCCCTGGTCTCCGTCGTCCCCAACTCCCTCTGGGGGTTCTCGGGTTCGGGCGTCCGGATGGGCGTGCTGATCGTCGTGATCGGCTTCTTCGGCTGGCCCTACATCGGCCGTATCGTCCGCGGCCAGACGATCTCCCTGCGGGAGCGCGAGTACGTCGAGGCCGCGCGCAGCCTCGGCGCCGGGCGCGGCTACATCCTCATCAAGGAGCTGCTGCCCAACCTGGTCGCGCCGATCCTCGTCTACTCGACGCTGCTCATCCCGACCAACATCCTGACGGAGGCGGCCCTCAGCTTCCTCGGAGCCGGCGTCAAGCCGCCCACCGCCTCCTGGGGAAAGATGCTGTCCGACGCCATCCCCATCTACCAGGACGACCCCGCGTACATGGTGGTCCCCGGTATCACGATCTTCATCACCGTCCTGGCGTTCAACCTCTTCGGGGACGGGCTGCGCGACGCACTCGACCCCAAGGGCAGCTGAACCGCTTCAACGATTCACCCACCAATGGAGGTTGGACCAACGTGATCCGCAGAAAGCAGGCATTCGCGATCACCGCCGTGATCGCCGCCCTGTCCCTGACCGCCGCGTGCGGTGGCAGTGACAGCGGCAAGGGGACCGAGGGCAAGGGCGGCGCCGCCTTCAACGCCGCCACCACCGGCATGGTGAACCCCTCGGACGCCAAGGGCGGGGAGCTCAAGCTCTGGTCGCCGCAGGACGTCGACTACCTCGACCCGGCGCGTGCCTACTACGGCTTCGTGTGGGACATCCAGCGCCTCTACGTGCGCCAGCTGCTCGCGTACGACAGCAAGCCGGGCAAGGACGGCAGCAAGCTCGTCCCGGACCTCGCCGAGGCCCTGCCGGTCCTGAGCAACGAGGGCAAGACGTACACCCTCAAGATCAAGGACGGCGTGAAGTTCGAGGACGGCACGCCGATCACCTCGAAGGACTTCAAGTACGGCATCGAGCGCGTCTTCGCGCAGGACGTGCTGTCCGGCGGCCCCACCTACCTGATCGACATCCTCGACCAGGGCCAGAAGTACCCCGGCCCGTACAAGGACACCGACGCCAACAAGATGGGCCTGAAGTCCGTCGAGACGCCGGACGACAAGACGATCGTCTTCAACCTGGCGAGCGCCAACTCCGACTTCAGCTACCTGCTGGCCATGCCGTCCTCCTCGCCGGTCCCGGCGGCCAAGGACACGGGCGCCACGTACACCAACAAGCCGGTCTCCACCGGCCCGTACAAGGTCGAGAGCTTCACCGCGAGCAAGGGCGCGACCTTCGTCCGCAACGAGAACTGGGACCCGAAGACCGACACGATCCGCAAGGGTCTGCCGGACAAGGTCTCCTTCACGGTGACCACCAACCCGGACGACATGGACGCGCGTCTGCTGTCGGGCGACATCGACCTCGCCATCGACGGCACGGGCATGCAGCAGGCCGGCAAGAACAAGGTCCTCAAGGACGAGAAGCTGAAGCAGAACGCGGACAACCCGTTCACGGGTTACATCCGCTACTTCGCCTTCCCGACCACGGTCGCGCCGTTCGACAACATCGAGTGCCGCAAGGCCGTCATCTACGCGGCCGACCCGAAGTCCCTGCAGACCGCCCGCGGCGGCCCGACCAGCGGTGACCTCGGCGCGAACATGCTGCCGCCCGGCATCCCCGGTGCCGACAAGAGCTACGACCCCTTCAACCTGACCAAGGGCGAGCCGCAGGAGGCCAAGGCCAAGGAGGCCCTCAAGGCCTGTGGCAAGCCGGACGGGTTCGAGACCACCATCGCGGTGCGCAACAACCGCGCCCCCGAGGTGAAGACGGCCGAGTCCCTCCAGGCCTCGCTCGCCAAGGTCGGCATCAAGGTCACCATCGACCAGTACGACGGCAAGCTCTCCTCCTCCGTGATCGGTTCGCCCGAGAACGTGAAGAAGAAGAACTACGGCATCATCGTGATGGGCTGGGGCGCCGACTACAACTCCGGCTCGGGCTTCCTCCAGCCGCTCGTTGACGGATCGTTCATCCAGCCCAACGGCAACAACAACTACACGATGATCAACGACCCGGAGATCAACCAGCTCTTCAAGACGGCCGCCGCCGCCGCGACTCCGGAAGCCGCCGCCCCGTTCTACACGGACATCAACAAGAAGGTCATGGAGAAGGCCCTCTACCTTCCCATCAACTTCGACAAGGCCTTCGTCTACCACAACCCGCGTCTGACGAACGTCTACTTCAACGACTCCATGGGCAAGATCGACCTCGCCACGGTCGGTATCGCCGCCAAGTAAACCGACCGGCACGAGTCGTCGAGTCGTCACGTAACAACAGGCAAGTGCCTTCACCGCACATGCGCTAGTCCGAAGGGCAGGTGAAGGCCGCAGGCGGCGGCTGTCGTCCCCACGAGGGACGGCAGCCGCCCGCCCCGGGCGGCCGACTGCAGTGCTCGTCTACCTCATACGGCGGCTGTTCAACGTCGTCGCCACGCTGCTGGTGGTCTCCGTGGTCACCTTCGGCATCTTCTTCGCGGTCCCCAAGATCACAGGCAGCGATCCGGCCCTGATGTACGCCGGCCGCGAGACCAACGAGACCGCCCTGGCGGGCATCCGCGTGAAGATGGGCTTCGACAAGCCCATCTCCGAGCAGTACCTGACCTTCGTCAAGGGCATCTTCGTCGGCCGCGACTACGACGGCGGCACGGATGTCACCCACTGCGCCGCCCCCTGCTTCGGATACTCCTTCAAGACCGAGGCGCCCGTCTGGGAGACCATGGTCGACCGGATGCCGGTCACCCTCTCGCTCGCCCTCGGCGCGGCGGTCATCTGGGTGATCGCCGGTGTGGCCACGGGTGTGGTCTCGGCGCTCAAACGCCGGACCGCCATCGACCGCACGGTGATGGTCGGCGCGCTCGCCGGCGTCTCCCTGCCGATCTTCTTCACCGGCATGGTGGCCCCAGCGATCTTCGTCTACGGCCTCGGCTGGCTGGACGTGTCCAACTACAGACCGCTCACCGAGGATCCGCTGGCCTGGCTCAACTCGCTGATCCTGCCCTGGGTGACCCTGGCCTTCCTCTTCGCCGCCACCTACGCCCGCATCACCCGCGCCACGATGCTGGAGGTCCTCGGCGAGGACTACATCCGCACCGCCCGTGCCAAGGGGCTCAAGGAGGGCGTGGTCATCCGCAAGCACGCCCTGCGCTCCACCCTCACCCCGATCGTCACGATGTTCGGCCTGGACCTCGGCGGACTCCTCGGCGGCGCGGTGCTCACCGAGACGACCTTCAACTTCCAGGGTCTGGGGACGGCGGCCGTGGCCGCCATCGGCCAGGGCGACCTGCCCGTGATCATGGGCGTCACCCTGCTCGCCGCGCTGTTCGTGGTGATGGCCAACCTGATCGTGGACCTGCTGTACGCCGTCATCGACCCGCGCGTGAGGCTGACGTGACCGAGAACCCCACCACCGGCAGCGGGCCCGCGTTCGTGCCCGAGCAGGCCGGGCCCCCGTCCGACGGGGCCTTCCTCTCCGTACGCGACCTCAAGGTGCACTTCCCCACCGACGACGGTCTGGTCAAGTCCGTCGACGGACTCTCCTTCGACCTGGAGCGCGGCAAGACGCTCGGGATCGTCGGCGAGTCCGGCTCCGGCAAGTCGGTGACCTCGCTGGCCATCATGGGCCTGCACCGCACCGGCAACGCCCGCAGCCGCCCGCACATCTCGGGCCAGGTCGTGCTCGACGGCGAGGACCTCGTACGGGCCGACGCCGACCACGTGCGCAAGCTGCGCGGCCGCAAGATGGCCATGGTCTTCCAGGACCCGCTGTCCGCGATGCACCCGTACTACTCGGTCGGCAAGCAGATCATCGAGGCGTACCGGACCCACCAGGGCGTCGACAAGAAGACCGCCCGCACCCGGGCGGTCGAGATGCTCGACCGCGTCGGCATCCCGGAGCCCCACCGGCGCGTGGACGCGTACCCGCACGAGTTCTCCGGCGGTATGCGCCAGCGCGCGATGATCGCGATGGCACTGGTCAACAACCCCGAACTGCTCATCGCGGACGAGCCGACGACCGCCCTCGACGTCACCGTCCAGGCGCAGATCCTCGACCTGATCCGCGACCTCCAGAAGGAGTTCGGCTCCGCGGTCATCATGATCACGCACGACCTCGGCGTGGTCGCCGAGATGGCCGACGAGATCCTCGTGATGTACGGCGGCCGGTGCATCGAGCGCGGCACCGCCGAGAAGGTCTTCTACGAACCCCGCCACCCCTACACCTGGGGCCTGCTCGGGTCCATGCCGCGCATCGACCGCGAGCAGACCGAGCGCCTGATCCCGGTCAAGGGCTCGCCGCCCAGCCTCATCAACATCCCGAGCGGCTGTGCCTTCAACCCGCGCTGCCCGTACGCCGACGTCCCCAAGGGCGGCATCACCCGCACCCAGCGGCCCGAGCTCACCGAGGACGACAGCCGGCACTGGTCCGCCTGCCACATGTCGCAGGAGGAGCGGACCCGGATCTGGACCGAAGAGATTGCGCCGAAGCTGTGACCGACATGAAGAAGACGGACGCCTCCGGGGAACCGCTGCTGAAGGTGACCGGCCTGGTCAAGCACTTCCCCATCAACAAGGGGCTGCTGCGCAGGCAGGTCGGGGCCGTCAAGGCCGTGGACGGCATCGACTTCGACGTCCGGCGCGGTGAGACGCTGGGCGTGGTCGGCGAGTCCGGCTGCGGCAAGTCGACGATGGGCCGGCTCATCACGCGCCTGCTGGAGCCCACGGGCGGCACGGTCGAGTTCGAGGGGCGCGACATCACGCACCTCGGGGTCTCCGGGATGCGTCCGCTGCGCCGCGACGTGCAGATGATCTTCCAGGACCCGTACGGTTCGCTGAACCCGCGGCACACGGTCGGCACGATCGTCGGCGCCCCCTTCAAGCTCCAGGGCGTCCAGCCGGAGGGCGGGCTCAAGGCGGAGGTACAGCGCCTGCTGTCCCTGGTGGGCCTCAACCCGGAGCACTACAACCGGTACCCGCACGAGTTCTCGGGCGGCCAGCGCCAGCGCATCGGCATCGCCCGCGCGCTGGCCCTGAAGCCGAAGCTGGTCGTCGCCGACGAGCCGGTCTCGGCGCTGGACGTGTCGATCCAGGCCCAGGTGGTGAACCTGCTGGACGACCTCCAGGAGGAGCTGGGCCTCACGTACGTGATCATCGCGCACGACCTTTCGGTCATCCGGCACGTCTCGGACCGCATCGCGGTGATGTACCTCGGCAAGATCGTGGAGCTGACCGACCGCAAGTCGCTGTACGAGAACCCGATGCACCCGTACACCAAGGCACTGCTGTCGGCCGTGCCGGTGCCGGACCCCCGCCGCCGGGGCGTGAAGAGCGGGCGCATCCTGCTGAAGGGCGACGTCCCGTCGCCGATCTCGCCGCCCTCCGGCTGCCGGTTCCACACCCGGTGCTGGAAGGCCACGCAGATCTGCACGACGCAGGAGCCGCCGATGCTGGCGCTGGCCACGGGCCACCAGGTGGCCTGCCACCACCCGGAGAACGCCGCCGACCAGGCCCCGGGAGACCCGGCCCTCCCGGGCGCCGCGGAAGCCCTGGCCCCGGTCTCGGAGTAACCCGCCCCCGCCCCGGGGTACGGGCATCCGCCGTCCCGGGGCGTAAGCGCCCCCGCCCCGGTGCCCAGAGCCCCGGGGCGGGGGCATGTCGTCGGCCCGACCGGGCCGTGAGCCGGGCATGCGGCCTCCGGCCGGGGCGGCGGCCGCCCGGGGTGGCGGGCCGTACCCGTCGAACCGCAGGCCGGGCGCGCTGCACAATGGGGCAGTGCTCCACGATCTCTTCCCGCCCGGGATCCAGCATGCCCTGGACCTCGCCGGCATCTTCGTCTTCGCCACCGCGGGCGCGCTGCTCGCCGTCCGCAAGAACTTCGACGTCTTCGGCATCTGCGTCCTCGCGCTGGCCACCGCCCTCGGCGGCGGCCTCTTCCGCGACCTCGTCATCGGCGCCGTCCCGCCGGCCGCCTTCGGCGAGCTCAGCTTCTTCGTCACCCCGCTGATCGCGGCGGCGTGCGTCTTCTTCCTGCACCCCGAGGTGCAGCGCATCAACCGGGCCATCAACGTCTTCGACGCCGCAGGCCTCGCCCTCTTCTGCGTGACCGGCACGACCAAGGCGTACGAGTTCGGTCTCGGACTCACCGCGTCCGCCGCGCTGGGCCTGGTCACCGCCGTCGGCGGGGGCGTCCTGCGCGACGTCCTGGCCAACGAGGTGCCGTCGCTGCTGCGCGACCGCGAGATGTACGCCGTGCCCGCCATCGTCGGTGCCTCGATGGTGGCCCTGTCCATCGCCTTCCACATGCTCAACGCCGTGACGACGGCCGCGGCGATCATCACCACGTTCGTGCTGCGGCTCCTCGCCATGCGCTACCACTGGCGGGCGCCGCTGGCCTGGAACCGCCGCTCCTCGGTGGCCGAAGAGCCGTAACCAGCATGTAGCAAAGGAAAGCTACCGCTTAGTAGCTACCGGCGGTAGGCTCGAATCCATGGCATACGCAGCGACCCAGGCCTCCATCGGCGACAGCGAATTCGACCGGGACACCACCGTCACCCCGCGCGCGGACGAGCCCGGCGTGTACGACGCGGAACTCTCCGCCGGGTGGACGATCATCACCGCCGTCAACGGCGGCTACCTGCTGGCCCTGGTCGGCCGGGCCCTGTCGGCGGCCCTGCCGCACCCGGACCCCTTCACCGTCTCCGCCCACTACCTGACCTCGTCGGTGCCCGGCCCCGCCGTGATCCGCACCGAGGTCGTCCGGATCGGGCGCACCCTCTCCACCGGCCAGGCCTCCCTCTTCCAGTACGACGAGAACGGCGCCGAGATCGAGCGGATCCGGGTCGTCGCCTCGTACGGTGACCTCGCCTCCCTCCCGGACGACGTCCGCACCACCGCCGTCCCGCCGGCGTTCCCGGCGTACGAGGACTGCCTCGGCCCGGAGGCCGGCCCGGCCCCGATCCCCGGCAGCAACGCGATCGTGGACCGGCTCCGGCTGCGGCTGGACCCGGCGACGGCGGGCTGGGCGATCGGCGCGCCGTCCGGCAAGGGCGAGATGCGGGCCTGGTTCGAGCTGGCCGACGGCCGCGACGCCGATCCGCTGTCGATGCTGCTCGCGGTGGACGCCCTGCCGCCGACCTGCTTCGACCTGGGCCTGATGGGCTGGAGTCCGACCATCGAGCTCACCGCGCACGTGCGTCGGCGCCCCGCCCCGGGCCCGCTGCGGATCTCCATCACCACCCGGAACCTGGCCGGCGGCTTCCTGGAGGAGGACGCCGAAGTGTGGGACTCCACGGACCACCTGGTGGCCCAGTCCCGCCAACTGGCCCGCGCCCCGCGCTGACCCCGGATCCCGCCGCTCCGGGCCCCCGCCGCCCCGGGGGGTCCGGAGCCCGGGAGGGGACTCGTAGAATCAGGGGATCATGGCCTACCTCGACCACGCCGCCACCACCCCGATGCTCCCGGAGGCCGCTGCGGCGATGACCGCGCAGTTCGCCGCCACGGGCAACGCGTCCTCCCTCCACGCCGCCGGCCGCCGTGCCCGCCGTACCGTCGAGGAGGCCCGCGAGGCCCTCGCCGAGGCACTCGGCGCCCGCCCGAGCGAGGTGGTCTTCACCGCGGGCGGCACGGAGGCCGACAACCTCGCCGTGAAGGGCCTCTACTGGGCCCGCCGCGACCAGGACCCCGCCCGGACCCGGGTGCTCGCCAGCCCCGTCGAGCACCACGCCGTCCTCGACGCCGTCCACTGGCTCGGCGAGCACGAGGGCGCCCGCGTGGAGTACCTGCCCGTCGACCGCTACGGCCGCGTGCACCCCGAGGACCTCCGCGAGGCCATCGCGCGCAACCCCGACGACGTGGCCCTGGCCACCGTCATGTGGGCCAACAACGAGATCGGCACCGTTCTGCCGGTCCGTGAACTGGCCGCGGTCGCCCGCGAGTTCGCGGTCCCCCTGCACTCCGACGCCGTCCAGGCCTTCGGGCAGCTCGACGTCCGCTTCGGTGACAGCGGCCTCGCCGCGATGACCGTCAGCGGCCACAAGATCGGCGGCCCGTACGGCATCGGCGCGCTGCTGCTCGGCCGCGACCAGAGCCCCGTACCGGTCCTGCACGGCGGCGGCCAGGAGCGGCACGTACGCTCCGGCACCCTCGACGTGCCCGCCATCGCCGCCTTCGCGGTGGCCGCCGTGATCGCCGCCGAACGGCGCGAGCGGTTCGCCGCCGAGATCGGCGCGCTGCGCGACGAACTGGTCTCCGCCGTGCTCCGCGAGGTGCCGGACGCCGTCCTCGGCGGAGACCCGGACGACCGGCTCCCGGCCAACGCGCACTTCAGCTTCCCCGGCTGCGAGGGGGACTCGCTGCTGCTCCTGCTGGACGCCCAGGGCATCGAGTGCTCCACCGGCTCCGCCTGCACCGCCGGCGTGGCCCAGCCCAGCCACGTCCTGCTGGCCACCGGCACCGATCCGCAGCTGGCCCGCGGCACCCTGCGCTTCTCCCTCGGCCACACCTCCACCAAGGAGGACGTCGCGGCCGTGGCCGCGGCCATCGGCCCGGCGGTCGAACGAGCCCGCACGGCAGGCCTCAGCTAGGTCGTGTCGTTCGGATCATGCCGGGCGCCGGCCTCGGGTCACCCCGAGGCCGGGGCCGAGGCCGGGGCGGCCGCGAGCTCCGAGCGGACCAGGCCCAGGTACCGGTCCCAGTCCCAGTGGGGGCCCGGGTCCGTGTGGTCCGTGCCCCGGACCTCGGAGTGGGCCACGATGTGCGTCCGGTCGACGGGTATGCCGTACCTGCGGCAGACATCGGCGGCCAGCCGGGCGGAGGCCGCGTACATCACGTCCGTGAAATCCTGCGGCCGGTCCACGAAGCCCTCGTGCTCGATGCCCACGCTGCGCTCGTTCATCGAGCGGTTGCCCGAGTGGAAGGCGACGTCCATCTCGCGCACCATCTGCTCCACGCGCCCGTCCTGGCCGACTATGTAGTGCGCCGACGCCTGGTGGAACGGGTTCTTGAAGGCGTCCACCGAGGTCGCGAAACTGCCCTGGGTGACATGCACGACAATCCGGTCCACCGGGTAGTCCTCGGGCCGGTCCGCCATCCGCCAGTTCGCCGGCGAGGCCGCCGTCCAGCCCACGCCCGCGTGGTCCACCTCGCCCTCCTTGCGGGGCTTGCCCACGCCCGGCAGCAGCCACCAGGCGCGCCGCAGCTCGTCCTGCCCGGCGATGGCCGCCACCGTGAACACCCCCAGCCCCCCGAACAGCACCGCCCGGCGGGTCCTGCGCGGCGCCGCCCCGGGCGCGGTCCCGACCCTGCTCCCCATGTGATCCACCCCCCGCACCTGATAACGCGCTGTGACCCCGGCCGGTTCCCCCGTACTCTGGACGGTGCTATGACTGAGAACCTGCCGCGCACCTCACGCCTCCCCCTCGCTGCGCTGGGGGGACCCCCACTTCGCGTCCTGGCCGCCATGTCCGGCGGCGTGGACTCCGCCGTCGCCGCCGCCCGTGCCGTCGAAGCCGGGCACGACGTGACCGGCGTCCACCTCGCGCTCTCCGCGAACCCGCAGTCCTTCCGGACCGGCGCCCGCGGCTGCTGCACCATCGAGGACTCCCGCGACGCCCGCCGCGCCGCCGACGTCATCGGCATCCCGTTCTACGTGTGGGACCTCGCCGAGCGCTTCCGCGAGGACGTCGTGGAGGACTTCATCTCCGAGTACGAGGCCGGGCGCACCCCGAACCCCTGCCTGCGCTGCAACGAGAAGATCAAGTTCGCGGCCCTGCTCGACAAGGCCCTCGCCCTCGGCTTCGACGCCGTCTGCACCGGCCACTACGCCACCGTCGTCCTGAACGAGGACGGCTCGCGCGAGCTGCATCGCGCCTCCGACATGGCGAAGGACCAGTCGTACGTCCTCGGCGTGCTCGACGAGAAGCAGCTGGCCCACGCGCTGTTCCCGCTCGGCGACACCCTCACCACCAAGGAAGAGATCCGCGCCGAGGCCGAGGAGCGCGGCCTGGCCGTGGCGAAGAAGCCCGACAGCCACGACATCTGCTTCATCGCCGACGGCGACACCCAGGGCTTCCTCGCGAGCCGGCTGGGCAAGGCGGAGGGCGACATCGTCGACGGAGCGACCGGAGAGAAGGTCGGCACCCACGACGGCGCCTTCGGTTTCACCATCGGCCAGCGCAAGGGCCTGCGGATCGGCCACCCGGCCCCCGACGGCAAGCCGCGCTACGTCCTCGACATCTCCCCGGTGAACAACACCGTCACCGTCGGCCCCGTCGAGGCCCTCGACGTCAGCGCCCTGACCGCGATCCGGCCCCGCTGGTGCGGCTCCACGGCCGCCGCCCCGGGGACGTACACCGCACAGCTGCGCGCCCACGGCGGCGAGACCGAGGTCTTCGCCGAGCTCGTGGACGGCGAGCTGCGGGTGCGCTTCGCGGAGCCGGTGCGGGGGGTCGCCCCCGGCCAGGCGATCGTGCTGTACGACGGCACGCGCGTGGTCGGCTCCGCCACCATCGCGACGACCACCCGGGCCGCGGCCGCGTCCGTGTGACCCGGGCCGTCTAGACGACCGTCAGGACGATCTTGCCGGTGGTCCGGCCGCGCTCGCCGATCTCGTGGGCCTTCGCCGCCTGCTCCAGCGGCAGCACCGTGTCGATCAGGGGCTTGAGCAGGCCCTGGTCGGCGAGGGCGGCGATCTCCTGCAGCCCCTTCAGGTCCGGCTCCACCAGGACCCACGAGGCCTGCACGCCCTGCGCGTCGGCCGGGATGCCGTCCGGGCCGGGCAGGGTCACCAGGTGCCCGCCGGGCTTGAGCACCTTGAGCGAGCGCTGCCCGTGGTCCCCGCCGACGGCGTCGATCACGACGTCGACGCCGGTGACGGCGTCCTCGAAGTCGGTGGTGCGGTAGTCGATCACCTCGTCGGCGCCCAGCTCGCGCAGCAGCTCGTGCTTGCCCGCGCTCGCCGTGCCGATGACGTACGCCCCGCGGGCCTTGGCGATCTGCACGGCCAGGTGGCCGACCCCGCCGGCCGCCGCGTGCACCAGCACCCGCTGCCCGGCCGTGACCCCGGCCGTGTCCACCAGGGCCTGCCAGGCGGTCAGCGCCGCCAGCGGCAGTGCGGCCGCCTGCACGTGGTCCAGGGAGGCCGGCTTGCGGGCGAAGTGCCGGGCCGGGGCGACCACGTACTCGGCGTAGCCGCCGGCCTGGCGCGGGAAGTTCGGCATGCCGTACACCTCGTCGCCCTCGCGGTACAGCGTGACGCCCGGGCCGACCGCCTCGACGGTGCCCGAGACGTCCCAGCCGACCATCGGGACCTCGCCCCAGCCGATGAGGCCGCCGCTGGCCCGGGTCTTCCAGTCCACCGGGTTCACGCCGGCCGCGTGGACCCGTACGAGGATCTCGTTCAGACCCGGCTCGGGCCGCTCCGTCTCGACCTCGGTGAGAACCTCGGGCCCGCCCCACTGGCTCACGACGACCGCACGCATGACTTGTCTCCTTCGTTGCGTTCCGGACCGGTTTTCCCGGCCGGTGCACTCAGCTTGGCTGCCGACGGGCCCGCGTGGTGTTGGCCGTACGGCCACCATGTGACAGGATCTGGCCATGTCCGTTGTGCATCGTGTTGCCGTACTCGCCCTCGAAGGCGTCGCCCCGTTCGAGCTCGGGATGCCGTCCCGGGTGTTCGGCAACGCCCACGCCGAGGACGGCGGCGGCCTGTACGAGGTCACCGTCTGCACCGCCGACGGACAGCCCGTGACCAGCGACGCGGGCTTCACCATCGGCGTCACGGCGGGCCCCGAGGCCCTCGCCGCGGCCGATACGGTGATCGTCCCGCCCACCCACGCCATGCCCGGGCTGCTGCGCGGCGAGCCCCTGCCGCGGGCCCTCGCCGACGCCCTCGCCGGCATCCGGCCCGGCACCCGGATCGTGTCCATCTGCACCGGCTCCGAGGTGCTCGCCGCCGCCGGGATGCTCGACGGGCGGCGCGCCACCACGCACTGGGTGCACGCGCCGGAGTTCCAGCGGTCCTTCCCGCGCGTCCTGCTCGACGAGGACGTGCTCTTCGTCGACGACGGGGACGTCCTGACCTCGGCGGGCGTCGCCGCCGGCATCGACCTGTGCCTCTACCTGATCCGCGCCGACCACGGCACCGCCGTCGCCAACCGCGCCGCGCGGCTGTGCGTCGTACCGCCGTGGCGGGACGGCGGACAGGCCCAGTACATCGACCGGCCCGTCCCCGAACCCACCGTCGCGACCACCACCGCCACCCGCGCCTGGGCCCTGGAGCGGCTCGCCGAGCCGGTCACGCTGGCCGAGCTGGCCGCCCACGCCCGGATGAGCCTGCGCACCTTCACCCGGCGGTTCCGCGACGAGGTGGGCATGACCCCGGTGCAGTGGCTCACCGTCCAACGCCTCGAAGTCGCCCGCCAGTTGCTGGAGTCCAGCGACCTGCCGGTCGACCTGGTCGCGCACCGGTCGGGCTTCGGCTCCGCCAACTCGCTGCGCCAGCACATGCGGGCCTCCCTCGGCATCTCCCCGATCGCCTACCGCCGGACCTTCCGGCCCGGCAGCCCGGTGGCCGTGAGGCCATGACCCCGGAGGTCATGGCCTCCGGCTCCCCGCCTTGGCAGGATCGGACCAACAGCCCGATCCGGCGCACCATGTGAGAGTTCGGAGGCCAGACCCATGACCGCGTACGCCATCGGCCACATACGCCCCGAGACGATGAACGAGGACATCCTCCGCTACATCGAGGAGATCCAGTCCACGATGGACCCCTTCGGCGGCCGCTTCCTCGTGCACGGGGCGGAGATCGAGGTCAAGGAGGGCCCGTGGCCCGGCACGGCCGTCGTGATCGCCTTCCCCGACATCCAGAGCGCCCGCGCCTGGTACGACTCGCCCGCCTACCAGGCCCTCCTCCCGCTGCGCACCCGCCACATCCCGGGCGAGGTGATCCTGGTGGACGGCGTTCCGCCCGGCTACGACGCCGCGAAGACCGCCGCGGGCCTGCGCGCGGCCGCAGGGCTCTGACCCCCGGCCCGGACCGCCGCCGCGTCCTGGGCGGCGCCGGATCGGCCGGTGGATCACCTCGGCCCCGGCCGTCCCCGCCGAGGCCGCCGAGGTCACCGCACCGGCGGGCGGCGACACGTCCCAGGCCCTGCCCGGCGGCGGCGACCTGCGAGCATGGGGCCCATGGCTACTCACCTGATCACCGGTGCCGGCGCGGGCATCGGCGCCGCCGTCGCCGCCCGGCTCCACGCCCGCGGCGACGACCTCGTCCTGCTCGCCCGTGACGCCGCCCGCGGCAAGCAGCTCGTCGAGCGCTATCCCGGCTCCCGCGCCCTCGTCGGCGACCTCTCCGACCCCGAGCGGCTCTCGTGGGCCTTCTCCAAGCAGCCCATCCCCGAGCGGATCGACTCGCTCCTGCACATCGCCGGGATCGTCGACCTCGGCCCCGTCGGCGAGCTGCGCCCCAAGACCTGGCAGCAGCAGCTCAACGTGAACCTGATCGCCCCCGCCGAGGTCACCCGGCTGCTGCTGCCCACCCTGCGCGCCTCCCGCGCCACCGTGGTCTTCGTGAACTCCGGCGCCGGCCTGACCGCCCACGCCGACTGGAGCGCGTACGCCGCCTCCAAGCACGGGCTCAAGGCCCTCGCCGACTCGCTGCGCGCCGAGGAGAAGCCGAACGGCATCCGCGTCACCTCCGTCTACCCCGGGCGGACCGCGACCGCCATGCAGGCCAAGGTGCACTCGCAGGAGGGGAAGGAGTACGACCCCGCGCAGTGGATCGACCCCGAGTCCGTGGCGACCACGATCGTGATGGCCGTCGACCTGCCGCGCGACGCCGAGGTCAACGACCTGAGCGTCAGGCCCGGCCGATGACCGCGGGAGCCACCGGCGTCGGCTCCCTGCCCGGCGGCGACGCCCGCGAGGCGGCCAAGACGGCCACCGGGTCCTTCGAGGACTTCCCGTACCTCCCCGAGCTGCCCGCCCGCGGGCCCGGCGCGGACATGATCGGCCGCTCCCTCGGGATGCTCGTCGAGATGTACGCCCACGTCGAGCCCAGCGGCTGGCGGATCAGCGACCGCCCGGGGCGCGACACCCGGCGCGCCCGTTCCTGGCTCGGCGAGGACCTCGACGCCCTGGAGGAGTTCACCCAGGGGTACACCGGCAAGCTCAAGGTCCAGGCCGTCGGCCCGTGGACCCTGGCCACCGCCCTGGAACTGCACGGCGGCGAGGCCGTGCTCCAGGACGCCGGTGCCTGCCGTGACCTCGCCGGATCCCTCGCGGAGGGTCTGCGCGACCACCTGGCCGACGTGCGCAGGCGCATCCCCGGCGCCGAGATCGTGCTCCAGCTCGACGAGCCGTCCCTGACCGCGGTGCTGCTGGGGCGCGTACGGTCCGCGAGCAAGTACCGGACCTACCGGGCCGTCGACCGGCAGGTCGTCGAGGGCACCCTGCGCGAGCTGTTCGCCGTCCACGACGGGGACGTCGTCGTGCACTCCTGCGCACCCGAGGTGCCCTTCGGGCTGCTCCGGCGGGCCGGCGCCGCGGGTGTGTCGTTCGATTTCTCCTTGCTCACCGAGCGCGAGGACGACGCCATCGGCGAGGCCGTCGAAGGCGGCACGAAACTCTTCGCCGGAGTGGTGCCGGGCACGGACGCCCCGTTGTCGGACCCTGCCGGTAGCGTCATGGGTGTCAGGAAGCTCTGGCGCAGGCTGGGGCTGGCCCCGGGGACTCTGGCGGAGTCCGTCGTGGTCACCCCGGCGTGCGGTCTGGCGGGCGCTTCGCCCGCCTACGCCCGCGCCGCGCAGGCGCACTGCGTCAGGGCGGCGAGGTCGCTCGCCGACAACCCTGAGTGACGTAAACGGACGGGCCACGGGAGGACACGGCATGGCAGCCGAACAGAAGCAGGCCGGCGACGGCACGGTCGCACCGGCGGCGGTGCGCGAGCAGCACGCGCTGCTGGCCGAGCAGGTCGAGGAGCACCGCTTCCGGTACTACGTGAACGACCAGCCGGTCGTCAGTGACGCCGAGTTCGACAAGCTGCTGCGCTCGCTGGAGGCGCTGGAGGACCAGTACCCGGAGCTGCGCACCCCCGATTCGCCCACCCAGAAGGTGGCCGGGGCGTACCAGACGGACTTCGCGTCCGTCGAGCACCGGGAGCGCATGCTCTCCCTCGACAACGCCTTCGACGACGAGGAGTTGGCGGCCTGGGCCGAGCGGGTGGCCCGGGACGTCAACACCCCCGATTTCCACTACCTGTGCGAGCTCAAGGTGGACGGCCTCGCCGTCAACCTCACGTACGAGAAGGGCCGCCTGACCCGGGCCGCCACCCGCGGCGACGGCCGCACCGGCGAGGACATCACGCCCAACGTCCGCACCATCGCGGAGATCCCGGACCGCCTCAAGGGCGACCGGATCCCCGAGCTGGTCGAGATCCGCGGCGAGGTCTTCTTCCCGATGGAGAAGTTCGAAGAGCTCAACGCGCGGCTCGTCGCGGCCGGCGACAAGCCCTTCGCCAACCCGCGCAACGCGGCCGCCGGTTCACTGCGCCAGAAGGACCCGAAGGTCACCGCCACCCGCCCGCTGCACATGGTGGTGCACGGCATCGGCGCGCGCGCCGGCTTCGAGATCGACAAGCTCAGCCACGCGTACGAGCTGCTCGGCGAGTGGGGCCTGCCCACGGCCCGGCACAACAAGGCGGTGTCCTCGCTCGCGGAGGTCCGCGAGTTCATCGCCCACTTCGGCGAGAACCGGCACTCCGTGGAGCACGAGATCGACGGCGTCGTCGTCAAGCTCGACGAGATCCCGCTCCAGGGCCGCCTCGGCTCCACGGCCCGCGCCCCGCGCTGGGCGATCGCGTGGAAGTACGCCCCCGAAGAGGTCAACACCAAGCTGGTCGACATCAAGGTCGGCGTCGGCCGCACCGGCCGGGTGACCCCGTACGCGCAGGTGGAGCCGGTGACGGTGGCGGGCTCGGAGGTCGAGTTCGCGACCCTGCACAACCAGGACGTCGTCAAGGCCAAGGGCGTGCTCATCGGGGACACCGTGGTGCTGCGCAAGGCAGGCGACGTCATCCCCGAGATCCTCGGCCCGGTGGTGGACCTGCGCGACGGCAGCGAGCGGGAGTTCGTCATGCCCGCCGAATGCCCCGAGTGCGGGACGGCGCTGCGGCCGATGAAGGAGGGTGACATCGACCTCCGCTGCCCCAACGGGCAGACGTGCCCCGCCCAGTTGCGCGAGCGGCTGTTCTACCTGGCCGGCCGCCAGTGCCTGGACATCGAGAACTTCGGCGCGGTGGCCGCGGCCGCGCTCACCAACCCGCTGGAGCCGGCCGAGCCGCCGATGCTCGACGAGGGCGACCTGTTCGGCCTCACCATCGAGCAGCTGCTGCCCATCAAGGCGTACGTCCTGGACGCCGACAGCGGGCTGCCCAAGCGCGATCCGAAGACCGGCGAGGAGAAGATCGTCACGGTCTTCGCCAACCAGAAGGGCGAGCCGAAGAAGAACGCCCTGTCCATGCTGGAGAACATCGCGGCCGCCAAGGACCGCCCGCTGGCCCGCTTCATCAACGGCCTCTCCATCCGGCACGTGGGACCCGTCGCGGCGGAGACCCTGGCCCGTGAGTTCCGGTCGGTCGAGCGGATCGAGCAGGCGACCGAGGAGGAGCTCGCCGCCACCGAGGGAGTCGGACCGATCATCGCGGCGGCGGTCAAGGAGTGGTTCGCCGTCGACTGGCACCAGGAGATCCTGCGCAAGTGGCGGGAGGCCGGGGTACGGATGGAGGAGGAGGGTTCCGGCGAGGAGGAGGGGCCGCGTCCGCTGGAGGGCCTGACCGTCGTCGTCACCGGCACTTTGCAGAGCCACACGCGGGACGGCGCGAAGGAAGCCCTGCAAAGCCGTGGCGCCAAGGTGACCGGATCCGTCTCGAAGAAGACCTCCTTCGTCGTGGTCGGCGAGAACCCGGGCTCCAAGTACGACAAGGCGATGCAGCTGAAACTGGCCGTCCTCGACGACGCGGGCTTCGCGGTGCTGCTCGAACAGGGTCCGGACGCGGCGCGCGAGGCGGCGCTCCCGGTGGACGGCGGCGCCGAAGCGCAGTAACACCCCCCCGGCCGACACGCAGGTCTCGCACCAGGGGAGTAGCGAAGGCGAACGGATGCGTGGCGTGCGGCCGTACGGGCGGGCGCACGCCAGGCGCAACCCCCGGTGGTAAAAGGCCGGTACAGGGCTGTTCGCGGGGCGGTGACCTGTCGGATCATCGGATGGGTGACCCGGAAGTCCTGGTCCAAACTCACCCGTTCGGCGGATACCGTACTGATGAGGATGGCTGGGTCGCATTCGGGCAACCGCCGCCGACCGCTGCCCCTGGGGGCCTCTCGCGTCCTACTGTTGAGGGGGGCGCCTGTCGTGCACGGCTGCGTGATGCGCTTCCAGCCGTGATGGCATGACATCGGGGCCATCGCGTGGCATCGGCATTGCCGGCTGTGAGAGGGACGGGCATGAAACCCACCGAAAGCGCCGACCCGTCACCTGATGTCGGCGGGGAGATCCCGTCCATGCGGACGGGCCGGCTCGGTGTCCTGGGTGCCAGGACACCGGACACCCATCCGCTCGACGGCGGCGCGGGATCGGGCAGAGCGGCGCAGCGCACCGTGCTGCCGTTCATCGTCGTGGGCCTGTCCGCCGTCGTCCTCGCGATCGGCATCGTCTCCGCGCTGAGCGAGCGTCATGCCCTCTTCCCGGGCGGCCCGGTCGGCTGGGCGCTCGCCCTGCTGACCGGCATCATCGTCGGCCACCTCGTCGCGCTGGGCCGCGACCGCTGGTGGGGCGGCACCGGTTCGGGCGCGGCGCTGACCCTCGGCGTGCTCGTCCTCTACGGCTGGGTGCCCGCGGGACTGGTCTCGCTCGCGGTGGTCTCCCTGGTCGGGGCCGCGCGCCGGCACCGCTGGCGGCAGGGTCTGCTGCACGGCGCCACCGACATCCTCGGCATCGGCGCGGGGGCGCTCGTACTCGCCGCGTTCGGCGAGGCGCCGACCGTCGAGACCCCGTGGCGGCCGACCGCCTGGGGGCTGGAGGCGGTCCCCGAGATCGTCCTGGTGGCCCTCGCCTACCTGCTGGTCGCCAAGGCGCTGCTGTGGCTCGCGCAGACCCCGCGCGGCGGCGCCCTGCCCACCGTCGCCCGCACGGCCCTGCTCCGCCAGGCGTTAGTGGCGGTCGCCCTGCTCGGCATCGCCCCGCTGATCTGCGTCGTCGCCGTGACGCAGCCGGTGCTGCTGCCGCTGTTCGCCGTACCCCTGATCGCCCTGGACTCCACCCTGTGGATCGCCCGGGCACGCGCCGAGGAACAGCTGCGCGATCCGCTGACGGGGCTGCCGAACCGGCAGTGGCTGCTGGAGCGGGCCTGGTCCGCCCTGGACGAGGCTGAACGTTTGGGCACCCGGTCGGCTCTTGTGCTGATCGACCTGGACCGGTTCCGCGCGGTCAACGACACGCTGGGCCACCTCGCCGGTGACCGGCTGCTGCTCCAGATCGCCGACCGGCTCCGCCAGGCCCTGCCCGAGGACGCCGAGGCCGCGCGCCTCGGCGGCGACGAGTTCGCCGTGCTCCTGCCCGTCGCCGACTCCACCACCAGCGCCCAGCGGGTCGCCCGCCACCTCGTCGCCGAGCTCAGCTCCCCCCTCGACCTGGACGGCCTGACCCTCGTCCTGGAGGCCAGCGCCGGCCTCGCCGTCTTCCCCGACCACGCGCTGGACGCGGAGGGACTGCTGCGCCGCGCCGACGTCGCGATGTACCAGGCGAAGCGGGACCGCACCGGCGTGGAGGTGTACGAGTCCAAGCGCGACAGCAACACGCCCGACCGGCTCGGCCTCCTCGGCGATCTGCGCCGCGCCCTGGACGCCGGCGAAGTGGAACTCCACTACCAGCCCAAGGTCCGCTTCGACGGCCAGGTCGCCGGGCTCGAAGCCCTGGTGCGCTGGGTGCATCCGGAGCGCGGCCGCGTATCGCCGGACGAGTTCATCGCGATCGCCGAGACCTCGGGGCTGATGCCCCACCTCACCGAGTACGTGCTGGAGACCGCCCTCGCCCAGGTGGCGCGCTGGCGGGCGCAGGGCCTCAAGGTCCCGGTCGCCGTCAACGTCTCGCCGCGCGACGTCCACACCCCCGGCTTCGCGGGCGCGGTCGCGGCCCGGCTGGCCCGGCACGGGGTCCCGGCCAGCGGGCTCCAGCTGGAGATAACGGAACACGTGCTGCTGGAGGACCCGCAGCGGGCCGCCGACACCATGGCGGGCCTGACCGGCCACGGCGTGAAGATGTCGCTCGACGACTTCGGCACGGGCTACTCCTCCCTGGTGCACCTACGGCGTCTGCCGGTCAGCGAGCTGAAGATCGACCGCTCGTTCGTGGCGCGGCTCGCGGTGGACGCGCAGGACGCGGAGATCGTCCGCTGCACCGTCGACCTGGCGCACTCGCTGGGGCTGCTCGTCGTCGCCGAGGGCGTCGAGGACGACGAGACCTGGGAGCGCCTGCGCGACCTGGGCTGCGACGCCGTCCAGGGCTGGCTGGTCGCGGCCGCCATGCCCCCGCAGGAGGCCACGGCCTGGCTCCTGGCCCGCGGCGAACGCGGCTGGCGCCGTCCGGCGGACATCACGGCGGAGCTGTCGGCCTCCCCGGCCCCGGCGGAAACCCCGGCCCAGTAAGCCGGGCCGGCGGCCGCGGGAGCAGCCGTACGGGCACCCGCGGGCGCCCGTACGAGCACCCGTGGGAGTGCTCCGCCCCGTGGCCCCGCCGGGCCCGGGGCGGCCCTGGTGGGAAACGGTTTCGGTGGTCCGGGGCCCCGCCCCATAGGATTGGGCACGAAACTACACACTCACCACCCCCAGAGGATCGCTGCATGCCTGGCATCACGCGCGAGGAGGTTGCCCACCTCGCTCGGCTGGCACGTCTGGAGCTCAAGAGCGAAGAGCTGGACCACTTCGCCGGACAGCTCGACGACATCATCGGCGCGGTCGCCCGCGTTTCCGAGGTCGCCGACCAAGACGTCCCGCCGACCTCCCACCCGCTGCCGCTGACGAACGTCATGCGCGCGGACGAGGTCCGACCGTCGCTCACCCCCGAGCAGGCGCTTTCCGGCGCTCCCGCCCAGGAGCAGCAGCGTTTCAAGGTGCCGCAGATCCTGGGGGAGGACTAACAACCATGACTGACCAGATCATCAAGCTCACGGCCGCCGAGACCGCCGAGAAGATCGCCTCCGGCGAGCTCACGGCCGTCGAGGTCACCGAGGCCCACCTGGCCCGCATCGACGCGACCGACGAGAAGGTCCACGCCTTCCTGCACGTCGACCGCGAGGGCGCCCTCGCCCAGGCGCGCGCCGTCGACGCGAAGCGCGAGCGCGGCGAGAAGCTCGGCCCGCTGGCCGGCGTCCCGCTCGCCCTCAAGGACATCTTCACCACCGTCGGGGTCCCGACCACCGTCGGTTCGAAGATCCTCGAAGGCTGGATCCCGCCGTACGACGCCACCCTGACGCGCAAGCTCAAGGAAGCCGACGTCGTCATCCTCGGCAAGACCAACATGGACGAGTTCGCCATGGGGTCCTCCACCGAGAACAGCGCGTACGGGCCCACCGGCAACCCGTGGGACCTCACCCGCATCCCCGGCGGCTCCGGCGGCGGCTCCGCGGCCGCGCTGGCCGCCTTCCAGGCCCCGCTCGCCATCGGCACGGACACCGGCGGTTCCATCCGCCAGCCCGCCTCCGTCACGGGCACGGTCGGTGTGAAGCCCACGTACGGCGGCGTCTCCCGCTACGGCATGGTCGCCTTCTCCTCCTCCCTCGACCAGGGCGGGCCCTGCGCCCGTACGGTCCTGGACGCGGCGCTCCTCCACGAGGTCATCGCCGGCCACGACCCGATGGACTCCACCTCCATCGACGCCCCGGTCCCGCCGGTCGTCGAGGCGGCCCGCAACGGCTCCGTCGCCGGCATGCGCGTCGGCGTCGTCAAGCAGTTCGCCGGCGAGGGCTACCAGGCCGGCGTCGTCCAGCGCTTCAACGAGTCCGTCGAGCTCCTCAAGGAGCTGGGCGCCGAGATCGTCGAGCTGGACTGCCCCTCCTTCGACCTCGCGATGGCCGCGTACTACCTGATCGCGCCGTCCGAGTGCTCCTCGAACCTGGCCCGCTTCGACGCCATGCGCTACGGCCTGCGCGTCGGCGACGACGGCACCAAGTCCGCCGAGGACGTCACCGCGCTCACCCGCGAAGCCGGCTTCGGCGACGAGGTCAAGCGCCGCATCATCCTGGGTACGTACGCGCTGAGCTCCGGCTACTACGACGCGTACTACGGCTCCGCCCAGAAGGTCCGCACGCTCATCACCCGGGACTTCGAGAAGTCCTTCGAGCAGGTCGACGTCATCGTCTCCCCGACGACCCCGACCACCGCCTTCGCCATCGGTGAGCGCACCGACGACCCGCTGGCGATGTACCTCGCGGACCTGTGCACCATCCCGACCAACCTGGCCGGCAACTCCGCCATGTCGCTCCCCTGCGGCCTGGCACCGGAGGACGGCCTGCCGGTCGGGCTGCAGATCATCGCCCCGGCGATGAAGGACGACCGGCTGTACAAGGTCGGCGCCGCCGTGGAGGCGGCCTTCGTCGCACGCTGGGGTCACCCGCTGCTTGAGGAGGCACCGTCCCTGTGAGCACCAGTGCACTGTCCAAGGCCAAGGGCTTCAAGAAGTCCAAGACCGGTACGTACCTGTCGATGGGCACCACCGCCTTCGGCGCTCTCGGCGTGATCAAGCAGGTCAAGAAGGCCCGCACCGAGCACGACACGCTCAAGCTCGTCGACGCCGTCGTGTCCGCCGCCGCCATCGTCACCGGCCTCGCGATCCTGTACCGCGAGCTGAAGCGCCTGGGCGACGACGACGTCCTGCTGGGCTGAGAGGGAAAGTTTCACCGTGACCACCTTCACCGAACTGATGTCGTACGAGGACGCTCTCGCCTCGTTCGACCCCGTCATGGGCCTTGAGGTCCATGTCGAGCTCGGCACCAAGACCAAGATGTTCTGCGGCTGCTCGACCGAGCTGGGTGCCGAGCCCAACTCGCAGACCTGCCCCACCTGCCTCGGTCTGCCCGGCTCGCTGCCCGTCGTCAACGCGATCGGCGTCGAGTCGGCCATCAAGATCGGCCTCGCGCTGAACTGCGAGATCGCCGAGTGGTGCCGCTTCGCCCGGAAGAACTACTTCTATCCGGACATGCCGAAGAACTTCCAGACCTCCCAGTACGACGAGCCGATCGCCTTCAACGGCTACCTCGACGTACAGCTGGAGGACGGCGAGATCTTCCGCGTGGAGATCGAGCGCGCCCACATGGAGGAGGACACCGGCAAGTCGCTGCACGTCGGCGGCGCCACCGGCCGTATCCACGGCGCGTCCCACTCCCTGCTGGACTACAACCGCGCCGGCATCCCGCTCATCGAGATCGTCACCAAGCCGATCGAGGGCGCGGGCGAGCGGGCCCCCGAGGTCGCCAAGGCGTACGTCGCCGAGCTGCGCGAGGTCATCAAGGCGCTCGGCGTCTCCGAGGCCCGCATGGACAAGGGCCAGATGCGCTGCGACGTGAACCTGTCGCTGCGCCCGACCCCCGAGTCCGAGTTCGGCACCCGCAGCGAGACGAAGAACGTCAACTCGCTGCGCTCCGTCGAGCGCGCGGCCCGCTTCGAGATCCAGCGCCACGCGGCGGTGCTCTCGTCCGGCGGCACGATCGTGCAGGAGACCCGGCACTTCCACGAGGAGGACGGCTCCACCACGGCCGGCCGCATCAAGGACAACGCCGAGGACTACCGGTACTTCCCGGAGCCCGACCTGGTCCCCGTCGCCCCGGCCCGCGACTGGGTCGAGGAGCTGCGCGGCGGTCTGCCCGAGATGCCGCGCGTGCGCCGCAACCGCCTCCGCGAGGAGTGGGGCGTGAACGAGCACGACATGCAGTCGATCCTCAACGCGGGCGCGGTGGACTCCATCGTCGCCACGATCGAGGCGGGTGCCGACTCGACCGCCGCGCGCAAGTGGTGGATGGGCGAGCTGGCCCGCAACGCCAACGAGCAGGGCGTCGTCGTCGACGAGCTGCCGATCACCCCGGCGCAGGTCGCCCGCGTCGCGGCCCTGGTCGCGGCCGGCGAGCTGAACGACAAGCTGGCCCGCCAGGTCCTGGAGGGCGTCCTCGCCGGCGAGGGCACCCCGGACGAGGTCGTCGAGAAGCGCGGCCTGAAGGTCGTCTCGGACGAGGGCGCGCTCGGCGCGGCCGTGGACGAGGCCATCGCGGGCAACGCGGCCATCGCGGACAAGATCCGCGGCGGCAAGATCGCGGCCGTCGGCGCCCTGGTCGGCGCGGTCATGAAGACCACCCGCGGCCAGGCCGACGCGGCCCGCGTCAAGGAGCTCATCCTGGAGCGCCTGGGCGTCTCGGAGTAGTCGACGCGGTCGCTCCCGTACGACCGTGACGGCCCCGCACCGGAGTTCACCTCCGGTGCGGGGCCGTCCGCCGTTCAGCGGGTCAGCTGCGGTGCCGCGATGACGACGGTGCCGTTGTCGCAGCCCATGTCCACCTTGACGCGCAGCCGCAGCGCGCCGGTCACGTCCACCGACTGGGTGGCCGGCTTGCCGAGTTCGACCAGCTCGGAGAAGGCCGCGGGCTTCCCGTCGAGCGAGATGCTGACCCGCCCCTTCTCGTGCGTGGAGCCGTCGTCGATCCCGGCGGTGAACTCCAGGTGCTTCCACTCGCGGTTGAGGTCGAACTCCGTGATCGCCTCGTCGTTGCAGTCGGGCCGGGCGATGAAGGCCGCCCCGTACTGCTTGGTGTTGATCTTCGCGGCCCCGACGGTGAAGTTGCCCAGCCCCGCGATGGGCGTCAGCAGGGTCAGGTCGGCGGCCTTGATGTCCGGCGCCACGCCGCCCGGCTGGGTACCGCTGGCGGTGGGGTCGGGCGTCGCCACGGCGTCCGGACTCTCGCTCTCGCTCGCGCTCGGTGAGGGGGACGGCGTCGGGGACTCCTCCTCCGCTCCGGCCGGATCGGAAGCGGAACTGCCGCCCTTGCCGTTCGAGGCCTGGTCGCCGGCCTTGTCCTTGTCCAGCAGCCGTACGCCGAGCACGGCGAGCGCGGCGATGACCAGGACGGCGGCCACCGAGCCCAGGACCAGTCCCGCCCGCCGCTTCTTCGATGCGGCGGGCCCCGGGGGCGGGGACTCGTGCAGCGGGTACGTCGGCCCGTACCCGGCGGGCACGTGTTCCGGCTGGGGCAGCGACCGCGGTTGCTGCTCGGTCTGCGGCCGGAAGTCCCGGGCTTCCTGGGCTTCCTGGGCTTCCTGGGCCGGCGGGGGCGGGGAGTGGACGGGGACCGGCGTGTGGACCGGTGTGTGGACCGGCGTGTGGACCGGTGTGTGGACGGGCGGCGGGCTCGCGGGCTGCGGAGGCACCACCGGCTTCGCCGGGACCGGGGCCGGGACCGCGTCCTGCACCGCCCGCTGCGAGGTCGAGGCGGTCGTGGACACGACCGCGTGCCGTACGTCCTTCATCCAGCCGGCCAGGCTGACGGGCCGCTGCGTCGGATCGCCCGCGTAGACGGCGGTGATCCGGGCGCGGCGCTCGGCGTCCAGGACCGCGATCTGCGGCAGCGCCGCCATCGCCCGGGCCAGCTGCTCCGGAGAGTTGGGCGGGGACTCGCCGCTCAGCAGGAAGTACGCGATCGCTCCGAAGGCGTAGCGGTCCGCCGCCGGGGTGCGCTTGCCGTCGAAGACCTCGGGAGCCGCGTACCCCGGGGTGAACCACACCTCCGCCGTCTGGTGGTCGGCGGTCAGCTTGCTCAGCCCGAAGTCCACCAGCGTGGCCTGGCCGTGCCCGTCGACCATCACATTGCCGGGGGAGAGGTCACCGTGGATCACCTGGCGCCCGGACGGCGTGGCCTTCCCCGAGTGCAGCCAGTCCAGTACGTCGGCGAGCTGCTCCAGCGTCCGCATCACCTCGCGCCGCTCGGCGGCGGTGGCGAGGTTCCGCTCGGCGCGCCAGTCGCGCAGGTCGAGCCCGTCGACGTGGTTCATCACGAGGACGAGGGCACGCCCGGTCAGGGTCCCGGACTCTCCCGACCGGTGGATCGGCGGCCCCTCGAAGTGCTCCCGGACGCCGACGACGCCCGGGCGGTGCACGAAGCGCAGGAGCTCGGCCTGCTCGTTCCACTTGCGGCTGATCCGGTCGAACTCGTCGGGCGTGATGGTCGTCTTGGAGTCGAGCACCTTGACGACCACCGGTTCGCTGCCGCCCGCGAGTTCGATCTCCGCGAGATAGAGCACGGCCTCCCCGCCGCGCCCGATCGACCGGAGCAGCCGGTACCGGTCTGCTGCCGCATCCGGCCCGATGTGCAGATTCTGGCTGGTCAATTTCCCCCCAGCGCCGATGCTTTGAGTGGGCATCAGTCTGGCGTGGCCGGAATCACACGGTCAATCGGAACGGTCAGTTTGCCTCGGGGTGGAAGAAGACGAGGCGGGCCCGCTTCGCCGGCAGGTACACCTCGGGCAGGTCGATCTCCGGGAGCTCGACCTCGGGGCCGAGCTCGAAGCCGCTCCGCACCAGGCGGGCGATGGCCTTCTCGTTGCGGGCGTCGGGCTCCGCGACGATCCGCCGGGTGGTTCCGTTCGAGAGGACGTAGGAGAGGAAGGCCCCGATCAGGCCCGCGCTGAAGCCGCGTTCGGACGTACCCCGCGCCGGGCCGATCATCAGGTGCACGCCGGTGTCGCCGGGAAGGACCTCGTAGCACTCGCCGACCCGGTCCTCCGCGCAGTCGTACGTCTGGAACAGCGCGACGGGCTCGCCGTCGCGGCGCGCCAGGAACGCGTGGTGGGTCGTGCGGCGGTCGACGTCCTCGTAGATCTCCCGGACGAGCTCGCGGCTGGCCTCGCGCATGCCCCAGAAGCGGGCCCGCTCCTCGGTGACCCAGGAGTGGATCAGCGCGGCGTCGGCGGCCGGGTCGACGGGGGTGAGGGTGACCGTGCCGAGGCCCTCGACGCGCTGGGAGTACACGGGCTGCCGGGGGCCGGGGCCGGGGCCCGGGCCGGGGGTGGAGGCGGACGCGCTGCTGCTGGTCATACGGATTCCTTGGTGAGACGGGTCCAGTCGGTGACGACGGGGACGAGTTCGCACCGGGCCCAGTACGGGAGCTGGTCGCGGTGGTGGGGTGACCCGGTGACGCCGTCCGCGCCGAGCGGGACCGCCCAGAGGCTGTCCTCGCGGCGGGCCAGGTCCCACACGTAGCGGGCCGCCGAGGCGCGGGCGGTGAGATCGGTGAAACCGGGCACGGTGGAGGTGGCGTTCACGCAGTCGTGGTCGCCGCCGAGGCCGGGCCACTGCGCGTCCGGGTCGGGGAGCGCCGACCACGGCGCGAGGCGGTGCACCTGCGACCACGCGGTGTCGGGGGCGTCCGCCGCGGCGGTCTCCTCCAGGGCGGCGCGTACGTGGGCCGCCCGGTCCAGGGCGGGCAGGAGGGCGGTGGTCAGCAGCCCCTCCAGGGCGTAGCCGACGCGGGGGACCAGGTACAGCCAGGGGTGGAACACCTCGGGGCCGGTCGGCGCCCCCGCCAGAGCGGCGAGGGCGGGATCGGCGGCGAAGCGGCGTACGGTCGCGCTCCGCAGCGCCGAGAAGAGGGTGGCGTCGGCGCTCTCGGCGGCCATGTGCCGGTCCCAGGCGAGCAGTCGGGCGCGCAGCGCCTGCGCGGCGGGGGACAGGCCGTCGAGCCCGGGCAGCAGGGCCAGCAGCGGCGCTGCCGAGGCCAGGTGGGTGTCCCCGTGTACGTCGGCCATCGCCTTCGGGGACCAGTCCGCCGAGCCGGAGAGCAGCTCGCGGATGCGGTTGGCGCGGTGCGGGGGCGCGAACTCCACGCCGAGCGGCGAGGCGATGCCGCGCGCGTTGGCCATGACGGCGAAGCCCTGCACGGGCTCGGCGGGGGTCTCGGCCCAGCCCTGCCAGGCGTACCGCGGGTCCCAGGCCGGCACCGGGCGCAGCCGGTTGGCCGGGTCGCGCAGCGGGACGGCGCCGGCGACGCGGTGCAGCAGGCCGCCCTCGGAGTCGGCGGCGTGGACGACGTTGACGGGCTCGGCCCAGCCGTCGAGGGCGCGGTCGACGTCGGCGACCGTACGGGCGCGCAGCAGGGCGGGGAGGACGGCGAAGCCGAGGTCGCGGCGGACGCGGGGCGGGTAGCGGAGCGAGAGGGTCTGCTCCTCGCCCTCCTCCCGGTCCGCCGTTCCGCCACCGGTGATCACGGGGCCGCGGGCGGTCTCCAGGACCTCGACCTCGACCGGGTCGGCTCCGGCGACGGCGATCGTCTCGGTGTGCCGGTGGACGGGCTCCCAGGAGCCGTCGGGGCCGAGTGCCTCGATGCCGTCGCCGTCGGCGGTGGGGCGCAGCTTCTCGACGTAGAGGTCCTGGTAGTCGGCCATGGCGTTGGTGATCGCCCAGGCGGCGCTGCCGGTGTGTCCGAAGTGGCCGAGACCGGGGATGCCCGGGACGGCCAGGCCGAGGACGTCGTACTCGGGGCAGGAGAGCCGTATCTGCTGGTACACGCCCGGGTCCTCGATGAACCGGTGCGGGTCGCCCGCGATGAGCGCCGAGCCGGTGGCGGTCCGCTCGCCCGGGACCAGCCAGCCGTTGCTGCCGGCGGCGCCGGGGCCGTCGGTGGCGAAGAGGGTGACGGCCTCCTCGCCGAGGGCGCGGGCCACGCGCTCGCGCCACAGCTTGGTGGCGAACCCGGCGAAGAGGATGTGGGTGGCGATCCAGATGCCGAGCGGGACCCAGGGCTCCCAGGGGGTGGGGGTGTGGCCGGTGCGCGCGAACCGCTCGTCGCGCGCGGCGCCTTGGGCCAGCCCGTCGTTGACGCCGTCCACGTAGGACCCGACCCAGGCCGCGGTGTCGGGGTCGAGGGCCTGGTGGCAGCGGCGGGCGGTGTCGGCGAGGAGGGACCGGCGGGCGAAGCTGTCCCAGGCGACGGAGTCCGCTCCGAGGAAGGCGGCGCTGGAGCCCTGGGCGCGGTGGCGCTCGACCTCCAGCTGCCAGGCGCGGTCGAGGGCGGTGGCGTAGCCCTGGGCGTAGGCGAGGCGTTCGGCGTCGGGGGCGCGGAGATGGGGGACGCCCCAGTCGTCCCGGTAGAGCTCGAACGCGTCGGCGCCGGCGTTGTTCAGAAGGCTCACACTCTTCCCCCAATACATTAGGTTAGGCTGCCCTAACTATAGGGGTTCGAGGGGGAGGGGTGGTCGCACATGGCAGGCGTCGGCAAGGGATGGGAAGGCGTGGTCCTGCGGCTTCTGCGCGGCAAGGACTTCACGTTCACGGTCACGGGCGCGGAGGAGGTCACGGAGCACTACCGCCGCGTGTACGTCACGGACGGCGGGCTGCTCGCGGCGGCGGGTGAATCGCTCCATCCGACGATGTGGGTGCGGCTGTGGTTCGACAACGCGGGCAAGCCGCACACGCGGGCGTACACGCTCGTCGACCCGGATCCGCGGGCGGGAACGTTCGCCCTGGAGTTCGCCCTCCACGACGGCCCCGCGAGCGCCTGGGCCCGCGCCGCGAAGGCCGGCGACACCATCGAGGCCACGGTCCAGGGGACCGGCTTCACCGCTCCGGCGCCGGAGCCGGAGCGGCTGCTGGTGATCGGCGACCCGGCCTCGGTCCCGGCGATCAACTCCCTGCTGGATGCCTACCCGCGGACCCCGGCGACGATCTGGCTGGAGACGCAGCACGCCTCGGACGCCGACCTCCCGGTACGGCTGGACCCGTCCCGGCACGAGATCCGGCGGGTCGAACGCACGGGCTCGGCGCTGGTGGAGCAGGTCAAGGCGGAGCTCCCGGAGCTCGTCGCGGACCCGGAGTCGGCGTACGTCTGGCTGGCCTGCGACACGGCGACGACGCGCACGCTGACGGCGTACCTGCGCAAGGACCTGGCCCTGCCGAAGCAGCGGGTGAACGGCCTGGGCTACTGGCGGGCGGCCTGACGGGTCCCGGACGGGCCGCCGGGGAGGCCGCGGGACGGGCTGCCGGGCGGATCGGGCGGCCGCCGCGGGCCCGTCAGGCTCCGGTGGCGCCGTCGATGGCCTGGCGGAGGAAGTCGGCGTGGCCGTTGTGGCGCGCGTACTCGTGGATCAGGTGGAGCATGACGAGGCGCAGCGAGGCCTCCTCCTCCCAGCTGGCCACGTACGCCGTCACGTCGAGGGACTCGGCGTCCGCCTCGATGCGGCGCGCGTGCGCGACCTCCTCCTCCCAGGCGGTGAACGCCTCCTCGCGCGTGGCGCCGGAGGCCTCGTAGGCGGCCTGGAAGTCGTGTGTGTCCGACCAGAGGTGGGGGAGCTCCTCGCCGTTCAGGGTGCGGCGGAACCAGTGCCGCTCGACCTCGCCCATGTGCCGGACCAGGCCCAGCAGGGACAGGGTGGACGGCGGCATCGAGGGCCGCCGCAGTTCCTCGTCGGTGAGCCCCTCGCACTTCCAGGCGAGCGTGGCCCGGTGATAGTCGAGGAATGTGCGCAGCGTCTCCCGCTCGTCCCCGGTCAGGGGCGGCCCGATTCGTTCCATCCCGCGATCTTGCCCCGGAACCTCCCGCCCCCGCTACGGCTTTGCGGTCCGGATGTACGGGACCGTCGTGCCCAGGGTCGCGAAGCCCAGGCGGTCGAGGATCGGGCGGCTGTCGGGGGAGGCGTCGACCTGGAGGTAGCGGATGCCGCGGGCCGCCGCGATGCGGGCGCGGTGGGCGACCAGGAGGCGGTAGATGCCGCGGCCCCGCCACTGCGGCAGGGTGCCGCCGCCCCAGAGGCCGGCGAACGAGGAACCGGGTCGCATCTCCATGCGGGCCGCGCTCACCGGGGTGTCCCCGGCCATCGCCACGACCGCCGCGAGGGTTTCCGGCTCGTCCCTCAGCAGGGCGAGCAGCAGGTGCCGGATCGCGGGGCGCTCCACTCCGAAGGCCTTCGCGTGGACGTCCATCATCAGGTCGACGCCCGCCTCGTCCGTCACCGCCCGCAGGGTGATCCCGTCCGGCGGTTCCACCGGCAGCGCGGCGAGCTCGTCCACCCGTCCCACCATCAGGGTCTCGGCCGGCTCGGGTACGAAGCCCGCCGCGCGCAGCCGGTCCCCGAGATCCGCCGGCCGGTCGTGGCCGTACAGCTTCCACTCGAACTCGCCGGCCCCCTGCCCCGCGAAGTACGCCACCTGCGCGGCGACCTCCGCGTCCGCCGTCTCCTCGTCGAGGTCCGACCAGAGCACCCCGTTCCACCCGGGAGCGGCCGCGGTCTGCCGTACGACCGCCCCCGCCCGCTCCACCCGGGCGCCCGCGGTGTCCGGCAGCGCGTCGCGGCGCATCTCCCGGTCGTACGCGGCCCGTACGTTCGCCAGTTCGTCCGCATCCATCGTCATCGGCCCAGCTCATCAGCCGCTCGCACGGCCGCACAACTGCATTAGCCTCACGCCCGTGAACGACGACTCCACCTCCACCGCCGCCACCGCCTCCACCGGCTCCGTCTACACAGGCAAGGCCACCCCGGACGCCGCCACCGACCGCGGCTGGCTGCTCGGCCACTTCAAGGACCCCGCCGATCCGCGCCACAGCAAGGACGTGGAGATCAAGTGGGGAGTCCACCCGAAGGGCGACGAGCGGGCCCAGTGGGTGCGGGGCGAGGAGCGCACCGCGCTCCAGGTGCTGATCAGCGGCCGCTTCCGGCTGGAGTTCCCCGGCCGGACCGTCGTCCTCGCCGAGCAGGGCGACTACGTCGTCTGGGGTCGCGGCGTCGACCACTCCTGGTACGCCGAGGAGGACGCGGTGGTGCTCACCGTCAGGTGGCCCTCCCTCCCGGGCTACCGGGCCGACGAGCCGGACGGCCCGTCGAACGGCCCCTCGGGCGGATGACCTTGGTCCCGTACCGCCCCGTGCCCCTGTGACGATGCACACGAAAGGGGCCAACGATCACGAAACGCTGGGATCGTGTCGGTGTAGACCATCTTGGCCGATCCCTGGGCGATCCCCCGGGCCGTCGGCCGGGCCTTCACGAGTTCTAGCGTTCTTTGCGTCGGGCAGCCCCGGTAAAGATCCGAACCACCAGGGAGCACGTCCGTTGGCAGCGATCGCACGCTGGTGCCTGCGCCACCGCCTGGTGGCCGTCCTCCTCTGGCTGCTCGCCCTGGGCGCCGCGGCCGTGGCCGCGGGGGCCGCCGGATCGGCGTTCTCCAACGACTACGAGGTCCCCGGCACCGAGTCCAGCCGGGCCAACGCCCTCCTGCGCGCGGGCTTCCACGGCCAGGGCGGTGACACCGACACCGTCGTGTGGCGGGCCCCGGAGCATCAGAGCGTCCGTACTCCCGCCGTCGAGCAGCGCATGGCCAGGGCCCTCGACACCATCGCCGCTCTCCCCGGCGTCGGTTCGGTCGCCGGCCCGTACGGCGCCGGCCCCGAGAGCGCCGCGCAGATCAGCCCCGACGGGCGGACGGCCTACGCCGTGGTGACGTTCGACCGGCAGGCCGACTCCGTACCCAAGGCGCAGGCCAAGGCCGTCGTCGACGCGGCGAAGAACCCCACCACCGAGACGGACGGACTCCAGGTCGAGCTCGGCGGCCGGGCCGTCGCCCTGACCGAGGCGCCCACCGCCCACCTCGCCGAGGTCATCGGCGTGGCCGTCGCGGCCCTCGTGCTCTTCCTCGCCTTCGGCTCGCTCGCCGCGAGCCTGCTGCCCATCGCGACCGCCCTCGTCAGCGTGGGCACCGCGTATTTCGGCATCACCCTGCTCGGGCACGCCATGCCCGTCGCCGACTTCGCCCCGATGCTCGGCACCCTCGTCGGGCTCGGCGTGGGCATCGACTACGCGCTGTTCATCGTGACCCGGCACCGCAAGGGCCTGATGCGCGGCCTGCCGGTCGAGGAGGCCGCCGAACGGGCCGTCGCCACCACCGGCCGGGCCGTCGTCTTCGCCGGGGCCACCGTCTGCATCGCCCTGCTCGGCATGCTGGTGCTGCGGCTGAACTTCCTGAACGGCGTCGCGATCGCCGCCTCCCTCACGGTCGTGCTGACCGTCGCCGCCTCGGTCACCCTGCTCCCCGCCCTCCTCTCGTACATCGGCATGCGCGCCCTCTCGCGCCGCGAGCGCCGCAGGCTCGCCGCCGAGGGCCCGCGGCCCGAGACGCCGACCGGCTTCGCCGCCCGCTGGTCGGCCTTCGTGGAGTGGCACCCCAAGCTGCTCGGCATCGTCGCCACGCTGGTCATGGCGGGTCTGGCACTGCCCGCCCTCTCGCTCCACCTGGGCACCTCCGACCAGGGCAACAACCCGGCGGGCTCCACCACCCGGCAGGCCTACGACCTGCTCGCCGACGGGTTCGGGCCCGGAGTGAACGGCCCGCTCACCGTCGTCTCCCGCCTGGACGGGGCCGGGGACCGGCTCGCCGTCGACCGGCTGGCCGAGTCGCTCCGCAGGACCGACGGCGTCACCGCCACCGGCCCGGCCGTCTTCAACCGCAGCGGGGACACCGCCGTCCTGACCGTCATACCGGACTCCGCCCCGCAGTCCCGGGCCACGAGCGAGCTGGTCACGACGCTGCGCGAGAGCGTCATCCCGGCCGCCGGGCAGGGCAACTCCATGACCGTCCACGTCGGCGGCGTGACCGCGGGCTACGACGACTTCGCCGACGTCATCGTCGGGAAACTGCCGCTGTTCGTCGGGGTGGTGGTCGCCCTCGGCTGCGTCCTCCTGCTGCTGGCCTTCCGCTCCCTCGGCATCCCGCTCAAGGCGGCCGCCATGAACGTCGCCGCCGTCGCCTCCTCCTTCGGCGTCGTCGTCGCGATCTTCCAGTGGGGCTGGGGCAGTGAGCTGCTGGGCCTGGGCAGCGCCGGGCCGATCGAGCCCTTCCTGCCGGTCATCATGGTGTCGGTCCTCTTCGGGCTGTCCATGGACTACCAGGTGTTCCTGGTCAGCCGGATGTACGAGGAGTGGCTGGAGACCGGCGACAACCGGCGGGCCGTCCGGGTCGGCCTCGCCGAGACCAGCCGGGTGATCAACTCGGCGGCGGTGATCATGATCGCCGTCTTCCTGGCCTTCGTGCTCAGCGGCGACCGCATCATCGCGATGTTCGGCATCGCGCTCGCCGCGGCCGTCGCGCTCGACGCCTTCGTGCTGCGCACCCTCCTCGTCCCGGCGCTGATGCATCTGCTCGGCGGCGCCAACTGGTGGCTCCCCGCCTGGCTGGACCGCCGGCTGCCCAAGATCAGCATCGAGCCCCCGGAATGCCGTTCGCATGCGACACTGCCCGCGCAGCGGCCCGCCGCGGATCCCGCCACGAGCGAGGACGGCGCCGAGCCCGCCCCGGCATCCCGGTGATCCGGCAACCCGCCGCAAGAGACCCAAGGAAGAACCCGCATGTTCTCGATAGACCTCGCCGATGACGCCCAGCTGTTCCCGCTGGAGGTCTGGCACGCCGAGGAGTTCCTGGCGCACATGGACCGCGGCCGCGAGTTCATCGGCGAGCACATCGTCCTGGCCGACATCGTCACCGACGTCGACTCGGCGCGCGGGTTCCTCTCCTCGTACGCACAGAAGACGGCCGCCGACGGCGGGCGTCTCTACGGCATCCGGGTCGGCGGCACCCTCGTCGGCGGGGTCCTCTTCCGGATCTTCGAGGCCGATGCGGGCAACTGCGAGGTCGGCTGCTGGCTGGAGCCCGCAGCGGCCGGCCGGGGCCTGGTGACCAAGGCCTGCCGCATCCTGATCGACTGGGCCTTCCGGGAGCGCGGAATGCACCGCGCCGAGTGGCACGCGTCCGCCGCCAACCGGAAGAGCCTCGCCGTCGCGGAGCGCCTCGGGATGCGCCGCGAGGCCGTCCTGCGCGAGAACTACCCCCACCGCGGCGTCCGCCAGGACACCGAGATCTGGGCGGTCCTCGCGCACGAGTGGCCGCCGGCCCCCAGCGCCTGACAGCACCCGCCGCGGCCCCGGTCCGGGGCCTGCGGCCGGCCCCGTCCGAAGGCGCCGGGGCCTTCTCAGAAACCTCTCAGACAAGCCGCCTACGGTGCCCCGCATGGACACCACGAAGACCGCCGACCCGACCGCTCCCGAGACGGACACCGCCGAGCCCCAGGCCACCGAGGCCGCCGAGGCCAAGGCCACCGAGGCCAAGGCCGACCTCAAGGACGCCCCCGCCGCGGAGACCGCCGGGGCCGACGAGGCCGGCCTCTCCGACGAGGACCTCGAGGACGAGCTCCACGACGAGCTCGACGAGACGGAGCCGCGGTCCGAGGGCGTCGGCGCCGCCGCCTCCGCCGTGGTCGCGGCCGGACTCGGGCTCGTCGCCCTCAGCGGAAGCTGGGTCTCGCGCGTCATAGCCGAGCGCCAGACCCTCGTGGGCCAGATCGAGTCGGTCAACGCCGCCACCACCGAGGCGAAGATCGAGGCCCTGTACGGCGACGCCTGGCACATGACCGCCCTCGTCAACGGCGTCCTGTCCACCCTCGCCCTGCTGCTCGCCGTCTTCGTGCTGGCCCGCCCCGCCTTCGGCGCCCCCGGCCGCACCCTCCCCACCTGGGTCCGCGCCGTCTCCTGGGCCGCCGTCGCCCTCGGCGCCCTGGGCGTACTGCTCTTCGGCCTCATGTACTTCGACATCCTGGCTCCCCTCCCGAAGGCCGCCTAGGACCCCCCGTCCGGCCGCCTAGGACCCCCTCCTAGGCACTCCCGGTCCGACCCGGGGTCCTTCGGCCGCGGCCTAAGGACCCCTGTCCCGTACGGATGCGGCAAGCGCCCGATGTGCCGGCACCCCCTGGGACGCGAATCTTGGATCACACCGAACGAGGTGCCGAGAAACGCGAACCGAGGAGTACGAGATGTTCGAGTACGAGATCGCCACCGCCCGCCGCGCCGACCTCATCCGCCAGGCCGACCGGTACCGCGTGGTCCAGGAGGCCAGGAAGGCGCGCCGCGCCTCCTCGCGCAGCCAGGAGCCCGAACGGCCGGTGAGAGGCCAGCGGAGCCGCTTCACACGCGCCGCGTGACCCGCGCCGCGGACCGCGTGGACTGACGCGTGATGAGAAGCGCACCCCCGACGAGTGCCGCGGGCCAGGACTCCTGTGCGATGCTCGGCGACGTGGAGACCAGATCTGTCAGCCCGGTGTTCGTCGGCCGCGCCGACGAACTGGCCGTACTCACCGACGCATTGGCCCGGGCCGCGGGCCGCGAGCCGCAGGCGCTGCTCGTCGGAGGCGAGGCCGGGGTCGGAAAGACCCGCCTCACCGAGGAGTTCCTCTGCGAGGCGGCCCGCCGCGGTGCGGTGGTGGCCGTCGGAGGCTGTGTGGAGATCGGGGCGGAGGGCCTTCCCTTCGCCCCGTTCTCGACGGCCCTGCGCACCCTGCACCGGCAGCTCCCCGGAGAGCTGGCGGCCGCCGCCGCGGGCCAGGAGGACGAACTCGCCCGGATCCTTCCCGAACTCGGCGACACCCCCCGCGGACCGCACGACGAGGAGAGCACCGCCCGGCTCTTCGAACTGACGGCCCGGATGCTGGAGCGGCTCGCCGCCGACCGCACCGTCGTCCTCGTCCTGGAGGACCTGCACTGGGCGGACACCTCCACCCGGCACCTGCTCTCCTATCTCTTCCGCACCCTCGCGAGCGGCCGGCTCGTCGTCGTCGCCACCTACCGGGCCGACGACGTCCACCGCCGCCACCCGCTGCGCCCGCTGCTCGCCGAACTCGACCGGCTCCGCACCGTCCAGCGCATCGAACTGCCCCGCTTCAACCGGGCCGAGGTGCGCCGCCAGCTCGCCGGCATCCTCGCCTCGCAGCCCGACGAGGCCTTCGTGGACTCCGTGTTCGACCGCTCCGACGGCAACGCCTTCTTCGTCGAGGAACTCGCCGCCTGCACGAGGAGCGGCTGCCAGGCGGGACTCACCGAGTCCCTGCGCGACCTGCTGCTCGTCCGCGTCGAAGTGCTGCCGGAGGCCGCCCAGCGCGTGGTGCGCATCGTCGCCGAGGGCGGCTCCACGGTGGAGTACCCGCTCCTGCGCGCCGTCGCCGGGCTCACGGAGGACGAGCTGATCGAGGCCCTGCGGGCCGCCGTCGGCGCCAACATCCTCCTCGCCACCCCCGACGGGGACGGCTACCGCTTCCGCCACTCGCTGGTCCGCGAGGCCGTCAGCGACGACCTGCTGCCCGGCGAGCGCGCCCGCGTCAACCGCCGCTACGCCGAGGCGATGGAAGCCGACGACTGGCTGATCCGCGCCGAGGAGCGGGTCATCCGGCTGGCCAGCTACTGGTACTGCGCCAACGACGCGGCCAAGGCGCTGCCCGCCGTCCTCGCCGCCTCGGTCGCCGCCCGCCGCCGGCACGCCTACTCCGAGCAGCTGAGACTGCTGGAACGGGCGTTGGACCTGTGGGAGAGCGCGCCTGAGGAGATCCGCGAGGCGCTGCGCCCGGTGGACTACACCGACGTGTACCCACCGTGCGGCTGCGACCCGGCCACCACCCCGCTGAAGCGGCTCGACCTGCTGGCCGAGGCGACCGTCGCCGCCCGCTTCGGCGGCGAGCGCGAACGCGCCCTCAAGCTCACCAAGACGGCGCTGCGGCTGCTGGAGGACGACCGGGACCCGCTGCGCGCCGCCTGGTTCTGGACCGAGCGCTCCCGGCTCGTCTCCAGCCTGGCCCGCGGCGACGGCTGGGAGGAACTCGCCAAGGCCCAGGAGCTCGTCAAGGGGCTGCCCCCGTCCCAGGTGCACGCCGAGGTCCTGGTCCGGGCCGCGGGCTGGGGCATGCTCCACAACCCCGGCCCCGGCAACCTCGAAGCCGCGGAACGCGCCGTCGCCTACGCCCGTATGGTCGGGGCCGAGGAGATCGAGCTCAACGCCCGGATCACGGTGGGCTGCCTGCTCACCGACTCCGGCGACGCCGACCGCGGCCTCGCCGAGATGCTCGCGGTCCGCGAGCGGGCCACCGAACTGGGGCTCGTCATGCTGGCGGGACGTGCACATATCAACCTCACCTCTCAGCTGGAAAGCATGGGCCGGTCCCTCGAAGCCGTGGAACTGGCCGAACAAGGGGTCGAACTCGTCAAGCGGTCACGGCTGCTGGACACCGAGGCCTGGCTCAGCGGGAACATGGCGGAGAGCCTGTACAGCCTCGGCCGCTGGGACGAGGCCGCCGCAGCCGCCCAGCGCGGCCTGAGCGTCGGCCAGAGCGCCGCCCCGCGCGGCTCCGCCTCCACGCGGCTGTCCCACCTGGCCCTGGCCCGCGGCGAACTGGCCGAGGCGACCGGCCGGCTCGCCGCCGCCCACGCCCACTTCGGAACCCACGACAGCCAGCCCCAGCACCGCATACCGCTCTACCGCCTCGCCGTCGGCCTCGCCGCCGGCGAGGGCCGGATCGCCGACGTCCGCGCGGAGATCACCGACGCACTCGCCTACGGCTTCCCGATAGGCCACCACCGCTACGCTTGGCCGCTGCTGCTCGCGGCCGCCTCCGCCGAGGCGGACGCCCGTGGACTCCCGGTCGCCGACGCCGGCCGCGAAGCCGCCCTGGGCGTACTCCGCTCCGCCGCCCGCGCCCTGGCCACCCCCGTGCCCGTGTGGGCCGCCCACGCCGAGTTCTTCCGCGTGGAGCTGCTGCGGGCCGAGGACCGGGACACCGCCGCCGACTGGGCCGGCGTCGAGCAGGCCATCCGCCCGCTGGAACGTCCGTACCTGCTGGCCCGCGCCCGCCACCGGCTCGCCGAGGCCCTGCTGGCCTCCGGCGGCGACCGTGAGCCCGCCGCCGTGGTGCTCCGCCAGGCCTACGCCACCGCGGACCGGCTCGGCTCCCGCGGGCTCCGCGAGGACCTGGCCCTCCTCGCCCAGCGCGCCCGGCTCCCGCTCACCGCGGCCGACGCGCCCCAGGCCCTGCCCGCACCGGCCCCCGACCCCGTCGAAGCCCTGGGCCTGACCAGCCGCGAACGCGACGTCCTGCGCCTGGTCGCGGCGGGCAACAGCAACCGCCAGATCGCCGAGGAGCTGTTCATCTCGCCGAAGACGGCCAGCGTGCACGTCTCGAACATCCTGGCCAAGCTGGGCGTCGCCGGCCGCGGCGAGGCGGCCGCCCTCGCCCACCGGCTACGGCTGTTCGGGCCCCTCACTCCCGCGGGGACGGCTCCGCCGGGCGTATGAGCACCGTGCCGGAGTCCAGGTCTATCGGACCGCGTCCCGGATCGCCGTCGTTCACGTCGGTCCGGGACAGCTCCAGCCGCTTCTTCTCCTCGTCCGTGTGCTTGCGTCCCGGGTTGAAGAGCTCCTCGATCATGTTGAACACCGTGCCCACCGTGCCTTTCGCCCCCCACCAGGGCTCCGTCGGTTACCGCACCGTCAGTGTCAGGATCCTGTCGTCGCCCGCCTCCGGCGACCCGCGCCCGTCGGTCTCGCTCGTCACCAGCAGCAATCTGTCCCCGCCGAGGGCGATCACCGTGCGCAGCCGGCCGTACTTCCCCGTCAGGAAGGCCTCCGGCTCGGCGACCGGATGCGCCCCGGCCAGCGGGATCCGCCACAGCCGTTCGCCCTTCAGCCCGGCCATCCACACCGAGCCCTGCGCCCAGGCGATCCCGCTCGGCGAGGCCTCGTCGGTCTTCCACACGGCCACCGGATCGCGCAGGCCGGGCTTGCCGGCCTTTCCCTCGGCCTCCGGCCAGCCGTAGTTCGCGCCGGGCTCGATCAGGTTCAGCTCGTCCCAGGTGTTCTGGCCGAACTCCGCCGCCCACAGCCGTTTGTCCTTGTCCCAGGCCAGGCCCTGCACATTGCGGTGCCCGTAGGAGTAGACGACCGAATCGGCCTCGGGATTCCCGTGCACCGGCTGCCCGTCCGGAGTCATCCGCAGGATCTTGCCGCCCAGCGACTTCTTGTCCTGCGCCAGCCCGGTGTCGCCGGTCTCACCCGTCCCCGCGTAGAGCATCTTGTCCGGGCCGAAGGCGATCCGGCCGCCGTTGTGGATCAGCCCCTTGGGGATGCCCCGGAACACCGTGTCCGGCGCGCCCAGTTGCTGGCCGGGATCCCGCTGCTCGTCGTACCGCATCCGGGCGATGCGGTTGTCGGACTCCGTCGTGAAGTACGCGTACACCATCCGGTCCGAGGCGTACGAGGGCGACAGCGCGAGCCCCAGCAGCCCGCCCTCGCCGCCCGGGGCCACCCCGGGGACCTTGCCGATCTGCGTCACCGTGCCGGTGGCCAGGGCGACCCTGCTGATCGTCCCCTTGTCCCGCGAGGCGACCAGCAGGTCCCCGTCGGGCAGCGGGGCCACGCCCCAAGGGGACTCCAGGCCCTTGGCGACCTCGCCCGCCACCGTCACGGAGCCCTTGGCCGGCGGCGCGGCCTCCGGGGAACCGGAGGGGGAGCCCCCGGGGCCGGACCCCGACGCCGCGGGTGGCGCACCCGGTGGTGACGTGCCCGGCTTCGCGGCGGGGGAGCCCGCCGGTGCGCAGCCCGCCGCGAGCAGAGCCCCGCATCCCGCCAGGGCGAACGCCGCCAGCACTCCGCGGCTCCGGGCGCGCGGGCCCCCGTATCCCTCGTATCCCCTGCGGTCCTGTCCGTATCGCATCGTCCTGCTCCCCTCCGGCCGGCGATCGTGCCTTTCACCCGTCTCAACAGCTGCGGCACTTCCCGAAGTTCCGGCGCTCGTACACCCGATCGAGTGGTGTTCCGAGCTCGGCACCGGGCCCGCTCCCGGCTCGTTCCCCGGTCCGCGGCGGGTCAGTCCCAGGCTCCCACCGCCGCCGGCAGCGCCGCGATCTCGGCCAGGTCCCCGGCCGTCAGCCGCAGCCGGTCCGCCCCCGCGTTCTCCGCCGCCCAGTGCGCCCGGTCGGCCCCCGGCACCGGCACCACCTGCGGCCCCTGCGCCAGCACCCACGCCAGCGCCACCTGCGCAGCCGTCACCTGCGGCCCGAGCCGCCGCGCCACCCGCCGCAGCCCCGCCACCAGCACCTGGTTCGCCGCCATCGACTCCGCCGTGAACCGCGGATGCCGCGCCCGCACGTCCTCCCACTCGAAGCCCTCGCCCGGCCGGAGCGTCCCGGTCAGGAACCCGCTGCCCAGCGGCATCGCCGCCAGGAACCCCACCCCGCGCGCCGCGCACCACGGCAGCAGCCGCCGCGCCGCATCCGGCGACCACACCGACAGCTCCGCCTGCACCGCGCTCACCGGGAACACCTGCTGGACCCGCTCCAGGTGGTCCAAGGTCACCTGGTACGCCCGGTCCCCGCGCCGCCCCGCCCCCGGCCCGGCGCCCGCCCCCAGCGCGCAGAACCCGAGCGCCCGCACCTTCCCGGCACCGACCAGCTCGGCCATCGCCCCCCAGGTCTCCTCGACCGGGACCTCCGGATCCACCCGGTGCAGCTGGTAGAGGTCTATGACGTCCGTCCGCAGCCGCCGCAGCGAGGCGTCACAGGCCCGCCGCACGTATCCGGGCCGCCCGTCCGCCACCACGTGCTGCTCGCCCGCCCGCAGCCCCACCTTGGCGGACACGAACGCGTCCGCCCGCCGCTCCCGCAGCACCCGCCCCAGCAGCAGCTCGTTGGTGAACGGCCCGTACATGTCGGCGGTGTCCAGCAGGTTCGCCCCGAGGTCCAGCGCCGTGTGCACCGTGGCCAGCGACTCCGCCAGGCGGCGCCGCGAGGGCGCGTACGCCCAGCTCATCGGCATGCACCCGAGCCCGACGGCGCCCACCGTCAGCGCCCCCGCCCCGATCGACCTGCGCTCCACCCGTGCGTCCCCCTCCCGGTCCGGCAAACAAACTAACGGCTTGATCAGGATCCATTGCCCTTGGCATAGCCTCCTGGTCATGGATGCAAAGACAGTGGACGTCTGGCTGCCGTTCCCCGCCGAGGAGATCAAGGGCCTCCCCGACGCCTTCACCTACCGCGCGTGGGACGGTGAGGACGACTTCCCGGCCGATCCGGCCGCCTGCGTCTTCTACGTCACCCCGTACATGAAGTCCCCCGAGGTCACCCTGCGCCCGCTGGCCGACATGCCGGGGCTCGAAATCGTGCAGACGCTGACCGCGGGCATCGACCACGTCCTGGACGGCCTCGACCTGCTGCGTCCCGGCGTACGGCTGTGCAACGCGCGCGGCGTCCACGAGGCGAGCACCGCCGAGCTGGCGCTCACCCTCACCCTCGCCTCGCTGCGCGGCATCCCGGGGATGGTGCGCGGCCAGGACCGCGAGGAATGGCACTCCGGCTTCTACGACGCCCTCGCCGACAAGTCCGTACTGATCCTCGGCTACGGATCGATCGGCGAGGCCATCGAGGACCGGCTCGCACCCTTCGAGTGCGCGCGGGTCGTACGGGTCGCACGCTCGGCGCGCACCACCCCGCGCGGGCCCGTGCACGCTCAGGCCGAACTGCCGCGGCTGCTCCCCGAGGCCGACGTGGTGATCCTCTCCACCCCGCTGACCGACGCGACGCGGGGCCTGGCCGACGCCGCGTTCCTCGCCCGGATGAAGGACGGCGCCCTGCTGGTGAACGTGGCGCGCGGCCCCGTCGCCGTCACCGGCGCCCTGCTGGCGGAGCTGGAGTCGGGCCGGCTGCGCGCGGCGCTCGACGTCACCGACCCGGAACCGCTGCCCTCCGGCCATCCGCTCTGGCATGCTCCGAATGTCCTGATCACGCCTCACGTGGGCGGCAGCAGTACGGCGTTCGCGCCGCGGGCCAGGCGTCTGGTGGCCCGCCAGCTCCAGCGGTTCGCCGCGGGGGAGCCCGTGGAGAACACGGTCCTGATCACCGGCTGACGCGCAGTGCGCACGCTCCGCATCCGTCCGGACGCGCACAGTGGCAACAACTCCCCGAGTGGTAACGGAGAGTAGACCGTCTATGTCCCTGAGTGACGAAAGTGGTGTATCGTCCGGAACAAGGGGCTGCAGCGCTTTCGTCTGGCGCTGGGGAGTGATCGGACACTTTGGGGGGCGACGGGCGATGTACGGCCAATGGACGAAGGATCCGATGCGGCACGGCCGCCGGAGGCGGCGCTGCAGGGACTGGGCTGCGCCGGAATCAGCCAGCGAGGGGGACCGGTGAGTACCCCGGGGGCGGCGCTGCTGACCAGGCCGCCCGTCTCGGGCGGCGGCAGGAGCCTGGCGATGCAGCTGCTCCTCGCAGTGGTCAGCGGCGGGTACGCCGTCGGCGCCGCCCTCGGCTGGGGCTCCGAGGAACTCGCCGAGATCATGGGCGACTTCGGGCTCAGTGCCGCGGCCCTGCTCGCCGCCGTCTCCTGCTACACGTACGCGCGGGCGATCGACAGCCGCGAGCGCCCGGCCTGGCTGCTCTTCGCGTTCTCCTCCCTCATGGGAGCCTGCGGCAACGGCGTCTGGGGCTGGTACGAGGTGGTCCTCGGCGAGGCCGTGCCGAAGCCCTCGCTCGCCGACTTCGCCTTCCTCTGCTTCGCACCGCCCGCCATCGTGGGCCTGCTCGTCCTCGCCAAACGCCCGGTCACCCGCGCCGGCTGGGTCTGCCTCGGACTCGACTCCTGGCTCATCGGCGGCTCCCTGCTCACCCTGTCCTGGAGCCTGGCCCTCGCGCACGCGGCGCGGACCGCCCAGTCCGGAGCCCCAGGCAGCGTCCCGCGCGCCGCGCTCTCGCTCGCCTACCCGCTGCTGGACATCGCGCTCGTCTCCATGGTGCTCGTCCTGCACTTCCGGCGCTCCGAGGCCAACCGCTCGGCCGTGAACACCGCCATCGCGGCCCTGGCCCTGACCGTCCTCAGCGACGCCCTGTTCACCTCGCCGCTGCTCAGCGCCGAATACCAGTCCGGTCAGCTGCTCGACGCCGGCTGGTTCGCCGGCTCGCTGCTGCTCGCCTACGCGCCCTGGGGAGCCCGGCGCGCCCATCCGGAGCCGGGGACGCCGGGGCCGCCGCGCCCCGACCGCCCGGTCAGCCGCCCCATCACCGGGTCGCTGCCCGCGCTCACGCCGTACCTGGCGGCAGCCGTCTGCACCCTGGGCATCCTGTACAACGTGGTGGACGGCCGGAAGGTCGACCGCGTGGTCGTCTTCACCGGCTGCACGGTGGTGCTCGCCCTCGTCATCCGGCAGGGCATCATGCTCATCGACAACATCGCGCTGACGCAGGAACTCGCCCAGAAGGAGAACCACTTCCGCTCCCTGGTCCAGGGCTCCAGCGACGTCATCATGATCGCCGCCCCCACCGGGACCCTGCGGTACGTCAGCCCCGCGGCCGCCGGGGTCTACGGACGCGAGGCCGAGGAGCTCGTCGGCACCGAGCTCGCCACCCTGATCCACCCGCACGACCTGGGCCGGGTGGTCCACGAGGTGCGCCGCTTCCTCGCCGCGCCGCCCGCCGAGGAGCCGACCACCCGCATCGAATGCCGCTTCAAGTCCGGCAGCGGCGAATGGCTCAACGTGGAGTCCACCGTCAACCGCCACCAGGGCGGCCTCATCCTCAACAGCCGCGACGTCACCGAGCGGGTCCGCCTCCAGGCGCAGCTCCAGCACAGCGCCGAGCACGATCCGCTGACCGACCTGCCCAACCGGGCCCTGTTCACCCGCAGGGTCCGCCAGGCCCTGACCGGCCGGCGCGCGGGGGACCACAGCACCGCCGTGCTCTTCATCGACCTCGACGGGTTCAAGGCGGTCAACGACACCATCGGCCACCAGGCGGGCGACGAGCTGCTGATCGAGGCCGCCCACCGGCTCCAGGACTCGGTGCGCGCCGGGGACACCGCGGCCCGGCTCGGCGGCGACGAGTTCGCGGCGCTGATCCTGGGCGACGGCAGCCGCGACCGGAGCGCACGCGAGTACCAGGTGCACGAGATCGCGGACCGGCTGCGCACCACCCTGTCCCAGCCGTACCGGATCGCCGGCAGCGAGGTCCGGGTCGCCGCCAGCATCGGCGTGGCCTTCGCCGACCCCGGCATCACCCCTTCGGACCTCATGCGCAACGCGGACCTCGCGATGTACCGCGCCAAGGCGGGCGGCAAGGACCGGGTCGAGCTGTACGCGCCCCAGATGCAGGCCGAGGTCGTACGGAAGGCGGAGCTCGCCGGGCGGCTGCGCACCGCGCTCCACGACGGGGAGTTCGCCCTGCTGCACCAGCCCGTGGTCTCGCTGGCGAGCGGCGAGGTCACGGCCGTGGCGGCGCAGGCCCGGTGGCGCTCGGCCCAGGGGATCCTGTTCACCCCGGCGGAATTCCTCCGGGTGGCCGAGTACAGCGAGGGCGCGGCGGCGGGGCCCGACGGCCGCTCCGGCCGCTCCGGCCTCCCCGCGGGCTCGCCCACCCGGGCCGCCGAGCTGGGGCACTGGCTGCTGGAGGAGGCCGTGGCGCAGGCCGCCGAGCGGCACCGGATCGGGCACGACGTACCGGTGGCCGTACGGATGAGCGCCCAGCGGCTGCTGGACCGGGCCGCGCCGCTCGGTTCCGTGGAGGCCCTGCTGACCCGGCACGGGCTGCCGTCCGGGGCCCTCGTGATCGAATTGACCGTGTCCGACCCCAGGGTCCCCTTCGACGAGCTGGAGCGGCGCCTGGCGGCCCTGCGCCGGCTCGGGGTCCTGATCTCCCTGGACGGCTTCGGCAGCGGCTACGCGGCCATCAGCGCCCTGCGCAGGCTTCCCGTGGACATCCTGAAGGTGGACCGGGGGCTCGTCGAGGGAGTGGTCGAATCGGCCCGTCTCCACAAGATCACCGCTGGTTTGTTGCGCATTGCAAATGACTTGGGCATGCAGTCGGTGGCCGACGGGGTGGACCTCCCCGAGCAGGTCATGGCACTGCGCGCGATGGGGTGCACACACGGCCAGGGAGTGGCTTTTTCCGGCCCACTCGACGAGTACAGGCTGCGCCGCGCGCTGGTGCGCGGTACGTTCCCAGTACCGGGCGGAGCGGCCCAGCCCGCCTTGGCCGGTGGTTCGTCCGGGGGCTCGATGGCCATCCGCAGAGGCTCACATAATGAGACGCCCGTCCCACCCGCTTGACATCCCCCTCCCGCCGGAGGGAGGGTCAGTGCCATGCGCACCCGAATTCTCGTACTTGGAAAGCGCGTCGGCTGAAGCTGGGACCTGCATGTCCCCGCTCCGTACTCCCGACGCGCTCCCCTCGCTTGCCTCCCGGCACGAGGGGTTTTTTGTTGCACTGGCACACCTTCGAATCCTCGTAAAACCCTCAGCTTCGAGAAGAGAATGCCGATGACCGAGCAGGCCACCGGGGCCCACCATCCGCAGCCGCGGCCCCGTTCCGGCGGACACCAGCCCGCCGCAGTTGAGCACGTCACGGGTGCGCAGTCCCTCATCCGCTCTCTCGAAGAGGTGGGGTGCGACACCGTCTTCGGTATCCCGGGCGGGGCCATCCTCCCGGCGTACGACCCGATGATGGACAGCACCAAGGTCCGCCACATCCTGGTCCGCCACGAGCAGGGCGCCGGCCACGCCGCGACCGGCTACGCGCAGGCCACCGGCAAGGTGGGCGTCTGCATGGCCACCTCCGGCCCCGGCGCCACCAACCTGGTCACCCCCATCGCCGACGCGCACATGGACTCGGTGCCGCTCGTCGCGATCACCGGCCAGGTCTCCTCCAAGGCGATCGGCACCGACGCCTTCCAGGAGGCGGACATCGTCGGCATCACGATGCCGATCACCAAGCACAACTTCCTGGTGACCAGGGCCGAGGACATCCCGAAGACGATCGCCGAGGCGTTCCACATCGCCTCCACCGGCCGCCCCGGCCCGGTCCTGGTCGACATCGCCAAGGACGCCCTGCAGTCGAGGACCACCTTCTCGTGGCCGCCGTCCCAGGACCTCCCGGGCTACCGGCCGGTCACCAAGCCGCACGCCAAGCAGATTCGCGAGGCCGCGAAGCTCATCTGCCAGGCCAAGCGCCCCGTCCTGTACGTCGGCGGCGGCATCATGAAGTCCGGCGCGACCGCCGAGCTCAAGGTCCTGGCCGAGCTGACCGGGGTCCCGGTCACCACCACGCTGATGGCGCTGGGCTCGTTCCCCGACAGCCACCCGCTGCACGTGGGCATGCCGGGCATGCACGGCGCGGTCACCGCCGTCACCGCCCTGCAGAAGTCGGACCTGCTGATCGCGCTCGGCACCCGCTTCGACGACCGCGTCACCGGCAAGCTGGACAGCTTCGCCCCGTTCGCCAAGGTCATCCACGCGGACATCGACCCGGCGGAGATCGGCAAGAACCGCGAGGTCGACGTCCCGATCGTCGGTGACGCCCGCGAGGTCATCGCCGACCTGATCCAGGCGGTCCAGGCCGAGCACACCGAGGGCAACACCGGGGACTACACCGCCTGGTGGAAGGACCTCAGCCGCTGGCGCGACACGTACCCGCTGGGCTACGACCTGCCCGACGACGGCATGCTCTCGCCGCAGCAGGTCATCCAGCGCATCGGCGAGCTCGCCCCCGAGCACACCATCTACGCGGCCGGTGTCGGCCAGCACCAGATGTGGGCCTCGCACTTCGTCAACTACGAGGAGCCCCGCACCTGGCTGAACTCCGGCGGCGCCGGAACCATGGGCTACGCGGTCCCCGCCGCGATGGGCGCCAAGGTCGGCATGCCGGACCGCACGGTCTGGGCGATCGACGGCGACGGCTGCTTCCAGATGACCAATCAGGAACTGGTCACCTGCGCGCTGAACAACATCCCGATCAAGGTCGCGATCATCAACAACGGTGCGCTGGGCATGGTCCGCCAGTGGCAGACCCTGTTCTACAACCAGCGCTACTCCAACACCGTGCTGCACGCGGACGAGACGGGCCACGGCACCGTCGGCTCCCAGCTCGGTGAGTCCACCGCCCCCCGCAAGGGCACCCGCGTCCCGGACTTCGTCAAGCTGTCCGAGGCCATGGGCTGCGTGGCGCTGCGCTGCGAGGACCCGGCCGACCTGGACAAGGTCATCGCCGAGGCCAACGCGATCAACGACCGTACCGTCGTGATCGACTTCATCGTCCACGAGGACGCCATGGTGTGGCCGATGGTCGCCGCCGGCACCTCCAACGACGAGGTCATGGCAGCCCGGGGCGTCCGTCCCGACTTCGGCGACAACGAAGACGACTGAGCCGAGAGAGCCTGAGAGAGAGAACGACTCACATGTCCAAGCACACGCTCTCCGTCCTGGTCGAGAACACGCCCGGCATCCTCGCCCGGATCGCCGCGCTGTTCTCCCGCCGCGGGTTCAACATCGACTCCCTCGCGGTCGGCGTCACCGAGCACCCCGACATCTCGCGCATCACGATCGTCGTGAACGTCGAGGACCTCCCGCTGGAGCAGGTGACCAAGCAGCTGAACAAGCTGGTCAACGTGCTCAAGATCGTCGAGCTGGAGCCGCACAACGCCATCGAGCGCGAACTCGTTCTGGTGAAGGTCCGCGCCGACAACGAGACCCGCTCCCAGATCGTCGAGATCGTCCAGCTGTTCCGTGCCAAGACGGTCGACGTCTCCCCGGAGGCCGTCACCATCGAGGCGACGGGCGGCGCCGACAAGCTCGGCGCGATGCTCAAGATGCTGGAGCCCTTCGGCATCAAGGAGCTCGTGCAGTCCGGCACGATCGCCATAGGGCGCGGCGGCCGGTCCATCACGGACCGCAGCCTGCGCGCGCTCGACCGCAGCGCCTGAGCGACACGGCGCCCGAGCAGCACGGCGCCTGAGCGACACGCCGACGTCGCGTTGCCTCTCGCATCGCGAGACCAAGAAACTTCCTTCACGTTCCCCGCCGTACGGTGGGAGCAACACCAGCGCACCAAGGAGATATCCCAGTGGCCGAGCTGTTCTACGAGAACGACGCCGACCTGTCCATCATCCAGGGCCGCAAGGTCGCGGTCATCGGCTACGGCAGCCAGGGCCACGCCCACGCGCTGTCGCTGCGTGACTCCGGCGTCGACGTCGTCGTCGGCCTGAAGGAGGGCTCGAAGTCCAAGGCCAAGGCCGAGGAGCAGGGCCTGAAGGTCGTCCCGGTCGCCGAGGCCGCCGCCTGGGCCAACGTCATCATGATCCTGACCCCGGACCCGCTCCAGGCCGAGATCTACGAGGAGTCCATCAAGGAGCACCTCGAGGAGGGCGACGCGCTCTTCTTCGGCCACGGCTTCAACGTCCGCTACGGCTTCATCAAGCCCCCCACCAACGTGGACGTCGCCCTGGTCGCCCCGAAGGGCCCGGGCCACCTGGTCCGCCGCCAGTACGAGGAAGGCCGCGGCGTGCCCTGCATCGCCGCCGTCGAGCAGGACTTCTCGGGCAACGCCTTCGCCCTCGCGCTCTCGTACGCGGCCGGCATCGGCGGCACCCGCGCCGGCGTCATCAAGACCACCTTCACCGAGGAGACCGAGACCGACCTGTTCGGTGAGCAGGCCGTCCTCTGCGGTGGCGCCTCCGCCCTGGTCAAGGCCGGTTTCGAGACCCTGACCGAGGCCGGCTACCAGCCGGAGATCGCGTACTTCGAGTGCCTGCACGAGCTGAAGCTCATCGTGGACCTCATGTACGAGGGCGGCCTGGAGAAGATGCGCTGGTCGGTCTCCGAGACCGCCGAGTGGGGCGACTACATCACCGGTCCCCGCATCATCACCGACGCCACCAAGGCCGAGATGAAGCAGGTCCTCGCGGAGATCCAGAGCGGCGAGTTCGCCAACACCTGGATGGCCGAGTACAAGGCCGGTCTGCCGAAGTACAACGAGTACAAGAAGGCCGACGAGGCGCACCTGCTGGAGACCACCGGCAAGAAGCTGCGCAAGCTCATGAGCTGGGTCGACAGCGACGAGAGCTGATCCGTACGCGAAGGGGCCGGGGCGATGAGCCCCGGCCCCGCCGCGGATGACGGGCCGGATCGGACCGCTCTGCACACGGGGCTTGTCCACCCTGGCCAACCCCGGACGGGTGATCCTTCCGGACAGGCGGAATCCAGCACGGAATCCGCCACTACACTGCTCAACACAACGCGTCAGGCCCACAGTGTCGTGCGTCTTCCACGCGGCTACCCCCTCCACCGCCTGCGGCCGTCGGGACGGCCGTCCGCACTGGACTTGTGAGGATGACCCACGTGAGCTCGAAACCTGTCGTACTCATCGCCGAAGAGCTGTCGCCCGCCACCGTCGACGCGCTCGGTCCGGACTTCGAGATCCGGCACGTCAACGGAGCCGACCGCGCGGAGCTGCTCCCCGCGATCGTGGACGTCGACGCCATCCTGGTGCGATCCGCGACCAAGGTCGACGCGGAGGCCATCGCCGCCGCCAAGAAGCTGAAGGTCGTCGCGCGCGCCGGTGTCGGCCTCGACAACGTCGACGTCTCCGCCGCCACCAAGGCCGGCGTGATGGTCGTGAACGCCCCGACCTCCAACATCGTCACCGCCGCCGAGCTCGCCTGCGGCCTGCTCGTCGCCTCGGCCCGCAACATCCCGCAGGCCAACACCGCCCTGAAGAACGGCGAGTGGAAGCGGAACAAGTACACGGGCGTCGAGCTCAGCGAGAAGACCCTCGGTGTCGTCGGCCTCGGCCGCATCGGCGTCCTGGTCGCCCAGCGCATGTCGGCCTTCGGCATGAAGATCGTCGCGTACGACCCCTACGTACAGCCCGCGCGCGCCGCCCAGATGGGCGTCAAGATGCTGACGCTGGACGAGCTCCTCGAAGTCGCCGACTTCATCACCGTGCACCTGCCCAAGACCCCCGAGACCCTCGGTCTCATCGGGGACGAGGCCCTGCACAAGGTCAAGCCGTCCGTCCGCATCGTCAACGCCGCGCGCGGCGGGATCGTCGACGAGGCCGCGCTGTACTCGGCCATCAAGGAGGGCCGCGTCGCCGGCGCCGGCCTCGACGTGTACGCGAAGGAGCCCTGCACGGACTCCCCGCTCTTCGAGCTCGACCAGGTCGTCTGCACCCCGCACCTCGGCGCGTCCACGGACGAGGCCCAGGAGAAGGCCGGCATCTCGGTCGCCAAGTCGGTGCGCCTGGCGCTCGCGGGCGAGCTCGTACCGGACGCGGTCAACGTCCAGGGCGGCGTCATCGCCGAGGACGTCCGTCCGGGCCTGCCGCTCGCCGAGAAGCTCGGCCGCATCTTCACCGCCCTCGCGGGCGAGGTCGCGGTCCGCCTCGACGTCGAGGTCTGCGGCGAGATCACCCAGCACGACGTCAAGGTGCTGGAACTCTCCGCCCTCAAGGGTGTCTTCGAGGACGTCGTCGACGAGACGGTCTCCTACGTCAACGCCCCGCTGTTCGCGCAGGAGCGCGGTGTCGAGGTACGCCTGACCACCAGCTCGGAGTCCCCGGACCACCGCAACGTGGTGACCGTGCGCGGCACCCTGTCGGACGGTCAGGAGGTGTCGGTCTCCGGCACCCTCGCCGGCCCGAAGCACCTCCAGAAGATCGTCGGCATCGGCGAGTACGACGTGGACCTGGCGCTCGCCGACTACATGGTCGTGCTGCGCTACACCGACCGCCCCGGCGTGGTCGGCACCGTCGGCCGCGTCCTCGGCGAGGCCGGCCTGAACATCGCGGGCATGCAGGTCGCCCGAGCGGAGGCGCACGGCGAGGCGCTCGCCGTCCTCACCGTCGACGCGGAGGTTCCGGCGAACGTCCTCGCGGACATCTCCGCCGAGATCGGCGCGGTCTCGGCGCGCACCGTCAGCCTCGGCTGACCCGCACGACACGGTACGGCGAAGGGCCCGGGGGAGACCCCGGGCCCTTCGCCGTGTTCCGCCGCCGCTCCGCCAGGCCGGTGCCGTACGGGGGTCAGCCGGCGAGGGCCGGAGCCTGCTCGGCGGGTTCCGCGGCGGCGTTCGCGGCGGCGTCCGCGCTGGGTTCCTCGGCGAGGTGTGCCGCGGGGACACCGACCCCCCGCAGCAGGCCCGCGGCGAGCAGGGCCGCCGCCAGCAGCAGGGCCGTACCGCCCCAGGCGGCGTACTGCATGCCGTGGACGAAGGCCTCCCGGGCCAGGGCCAGTACCTGCTCGCCGGCGCCGCCGCCCAGCTGCCGGGCGGTGGCGACGGCGCCGCCCAGGGTCTCCCGGACGGCGGGCTCGGCGCCCGGCAGGTCGGAGCGGTAGACGGCGGTGCCGAGGCTGCCCAGGACCGCCATGCCGAGCGCGCCGCCGAACTCCTGGCCGGTCTCCAGCAGGGACGCGGCCGAGCCGGCCTTCTCCGCGGGGGCCGCGCCCAGCGCCATGTCGGAGACCAGGGACATCACGGTGACGATGCCGGAGGCCAGTACGCCGGCGCCGGTCAGCAGCAGCCACAGGGAGTCGCTGCCAACGAGGCCGATCAGGGCGAACCCGGCGGCGGCGAGGACGAAGCCGCCGGCGATGACGTACGCCCGGTCGGTCTTCTGTGCCAGGGCCGCGCTGACCGGCGCGGCGGCGCCGATGAGGAGCGAGGGCGCGAGGCTCCACAGGGCCGCCTCCAGCGTGCCCATGCCGAGCACCGACTGGAGGTACTGGGTGGTGAAGTAGGCCGAGCCCATCATGGCGAAGGCGGCGATGGTGTTGAGGGCGATCCCCGCGCCGAAGCCCCGGCCCCCGAAGAGCGCCCGGCTGATCATGGCGTCGTCACGGGTGCGCTGGCGGCGGACGAAGACGAACCCGAGGGCCAGACCCACGGCGACGCAGACCAGGTGGAGCGGCTCCGGTCCCTCGGCGGCGATCTCCTTGAGGCCGTACACCACCGGGAGCACGGCGGCCGTCGACAGCGGCACGCTCAGCAGGTCGAAGCGGCCGGGCGCCGGGTCCTTGAACTCCGGGACCAGCACCGGGACGAGGACCAGCAGGAGCAGCATCGCGGGCACGTTGATCAGGAAGACCGAACCCCACCAGAAGTGGTTCAGCATCACGCCGCTCATCACCGAGCCGAGGGCGATGCCGCCCGTCATGGCCCCGGACCAGATGGCGATGGCCCGGCCGCGCTGCCCGGCGTCCTGGAAGAGGTTGCGTACGAGCGCCAGCGTGGAGGGCATCAGGGTCGCCCCGCCGATCCCGAGCAGCACGCGGGCCGCGATCAGCATCTCGGCGCTGGTGGCGTAGGCGGCGCCGACGGAGGCGAGCCCGAAGGCGGTCGCGCCCGTCAGCAGCAGCTTGCGGCGGCCGATCCGGTCGCCGAGCGAACCCATCGTGATGAGCAGGCCGGCGAGGGCGAAGGCGTAGCTGTCGAAGATCCAGAGCTGCTGGGTGGCGCTCGGGTCGAGCTCGCGGGTGATCGCCGGGATGGCGAAGTAGAGGACGGAGACGTCCATCGAGACCAGGAGCAGGGGCAGCAGGAGGACGGTGAAGGCGATCCATTCCCGGCGGCCGGCGAGAGGTGCGGCGGAGTTCGTCATGAGCGGCAATGTACAAGCGTCATAAACGCTTGTCTAGTACGTCCGTATGGGACTGTTGTCTGTGACTGACGTCTGGGACGGTTGTCTTGATACGGTGAGCGCATGGGACACCGTGAAGATCTGCTCGAAGGCGCCAAGAAGTGCCTGGTCGAGAAGGGTTTCGTGCGGACGACCGCGCGCGACATCGTCAACGCCTCCGGCGCGAACCTGGCGTCGATCGGCTACCACTACGGCTCGAAGGACGCCTTGCTCACGCAGGCGTTCATCGCGATGGCCGAGGAGTGGGGCGACTCCTTCAAACCGGACGTCACGGGTGAAGGCGGTTCGCTCGAACGCTTCCGCTCGGTCTGGGACGGCATGATCGGACAGCGCGACCGGGCGGCCCCGATGTGGGCGGCCAGCCTGGAGATCGCGATGAACCGCGACCGGCTGCCGGAACTGCGGGAGATGGTGGTGTCCTCGGAGGGCGAGGGGCGCAAGGGACTGACCGAGATGTTCACGGGCATCCCGGAGGGGCAGCTCGACGAGCGGGACGTCCGGACGCTCGGCGGGCTCTACCAGGTACTGGTCGCCGGGATGATGGTGCAGTGGCTGTACAACCCCGAGAACGCCGTCACCGCCGAGGAGTTGACGGAGGGAATGCGGCGCGCCGCGGAGACGATGGTGAAGGACGAGGGAGCCGCCGACCCCGCCTGAGTGCGGGTGCCGCGCGTACGGGGTGCACCGGCGCGGCCGCTCACGAGGTGCGCCCGCGCCCGCGTTCAGCCGTACAGGCGGGCCGCCTTGAGGGCCATGTGGAGCAACAGGCGGTCCTCGCCCTCGTCCAGGTCCAGGCCGGTCAGCTGCTCCACCCGGGCGAGCCGGTAGTACAGGGTCTGGCGGTGGATGCCCAGGGCCGCCGCCGCGCGGCCCGCCTGGCCCGCGCAGTCCAGGAACAGTTCGGCGGTACGGGCGAGTTCCCGGTGGGCCGGACCGAGCAGGACCCGGGTCGCCGGGTCGCCCGCCGGGTCGGCGGCCGCCAGGGCCGCCAGCATCCGGTACGGGCCGATCGCCGACCACTGGGCCACCGGGCCGAACCGGGGCTGGGCCGCGGCCGCCCGCGCCGCCGCCGAAGCCTCCGACCAGGCGTCGGCCAGCGCCGCCGGCCCCCGGCGGGGCTCCGCGATGCCGGCGGTCGCCGAGCCGCCCGCCAGCAGCCGGGTCGCGACGCCGAGGGCGGGGGCGAGCACCTCCGCCGAGCGGAGCCTGACCAGGACGGCGAGTGCCTGGCCGGCCCTCCGCTCCGCCCGGGCGGCCGGTCCGGAGGCCTCGGCACCGGGGCCGCCCGGCCCCGCCCCGGTCCCGCCGGACCGGCCCGCGTCCTCCCCGCGCCCCGGCCGGGGAACCGTGCACACCGCCGCCGCGCCCGGCACCGACGCCGGGACCTCACCGGACCACGGCTCCACGCACACCACCGCGTGCAGCCCCTCACCCCCCGGGCCCAGGGCCAGCCGGAGCGCGGCCACCGCCATGTCCTGCTGCCAGCCCTGCCCGGCGGTGAGCACCGCCCGGAACTCCCTGGACAGGTCGGCCCCCGCCTTCGCCTCCTCGGCGAGCAGGATCCCGATGCGCTCGGCCACCTCCATGGCCGCCGCCAGGGCGTCCGGCCCGGGGCCGGGCTCCTGGTCGAGGAGCCACACGTACCCCTGCACGATGCCGCGGTAGCGCACCGGCAGGCAGATCCGCCCCCGGAAGACCCCCGCGTCCGGCGCCGCCGGGATCCGCACCGGCCCCGTCGCCCGCGCGATGCCGAAGCCCTCGAACCAGGACCGCACGGCCGCCGTCGACTGGCGGGTCAGGATCGAACGGGTGCGGACGGGGTCCATCGCGAGATCGTCGTCGCTGTCGTGCGCGCCGAAGGCGATGAGGCGGAAATCCCGGTTCTCCAGCGTAGCCGGGGCGCCGAGGAGCGCCGAGATCTCATCCACCAGGTCCTGGTAATCGCCCTTCACCCGGACATTCTCCCACCCGGAAAGCCGGTCTTCAGACAGATGTATGAGATCGGGGACACGGATGCGTGACAGCTGTCGATGGCAGAGGATCAAAGCGATCCTTAGGTTTCACGGTGGTTTTACTTGCGTTTTCTTTACGGCCCCGCCCACCCCCCGCGCGGACCGTATGACTGCTTCTGCCACCTGTTGGAGGTGCCCCGTGCTGGGTCCCGCGATCCTCGCCGCTTCGCGCAGCGACAAGATGCGCCGAATCGTCTCTGCCGCCCCGGTGACCAAGCCCGTGGTGAACCGGTTCATCCCCGGTGAGACGGTCGACCAGGTCATCCCGATCGTCGTGGACCTCACGGAGAAGGGCCTGGAGCTCACGCTCGACGTGGTGGGCGAGGACATCACCACCGTGGAGCAGTCCCACGCAGCGCGTGACGCCTACCTCGACCTCATCGCGCACCTGGCGGACCTCGGCCTCGGCGAGAAGGCCGAGATGTCGGTCAAGCTGTCGATGTTCGGCCAGGCGCTGGAGGGCGGCCACGAGCTCGCGCTCGCCAACGTCCGCCCGGTCGTCGAGGCCGCCGCGGCCATCGGCACCACCGTCACGCTGGACGCCGAGGACCACACCACCCTCGACTCGATGTTCGCCATCCACGAGGAACTGCGCCGGGACTTCCCGCAGACCGGCTGCGTGATCCAGGCGTACCTCTTCCGCACCGAGGCCGACGCCCGCCGCCTGGCCGCCGCCGGCAGCCGCGTGCGGATCGTGAAGGGCGCCTACAAGGAGCCCGCCGAGGTCGCGTACCAGGACAAGGCCGAGATCGACAAGGCGTACGTCCGCATCCTGAAGACGCTGATGGAGGGCGAGGGCTACCCGATGATCGGGTCGCACGACCCGCGCCTGATCGCCATCGCGCAGGAGCTCGCCCGCAAGGCCGGGCGCAAGCTGGACGAGTACGAGTTCCAGATGCTGTACGGCATCCGCAGCGAGGAGCACCTGCGCCTCGCCGCCGAGGGCCACCGCATGCGCGTCTACACCGCGTACGGGACGGACTGGTACGGCTACTTCATGCGGCGCCTCGCCGAGAAGCCGGCCAACCTCCTGTTCTTCCTCCGCTCGATGATCACCAAGAACTAGCCAAGAACCAGGTCAAGGAGTTACCAGCCCCATGGATGCTGTGACCCAGGTCCCCGTGCCGGTCAACGAGCCGGTCCACTCGTACGCCCCCGGTACCCCGGAGCGCGCGCGCCTCGAAACGCAGCTGAAGCAGCTGTCCGAGAACCCGATCGACCTGCCCATGACGATCAACGGCGTCAAGCGGATGGGCGGCGGCGAGCGCTTCGACGTCGTGCAGCCGCACGACCACAAGTCGGTCATCGGCACGTACGCGAACGCCACCCAGGCCGACGCCCAGGATGCCGTCGACGCCGCCCTGGCCGCCGCCCCGGCCTGGCGCTCGATGTCCTTCGACGACCGCGCCGCGATCATCCTGCGCGCCGCCGAGCTGCTGTCCGGCCCGTGGCGCGAGAAGCTGGCCGCCTCCACCATGCTGGGCCAGTCGAAGACCGCGCAGCAGGCCGAGATCGACACCCCGTGCGAGCTCGTCGACTTCTGGCGCTTCAACGTCCACTTCGCCCGCCAGATCCTGGCCGAGCAGCCGGTCGCGAACTCCGCCGGCGTGTGGAACCGCAGCGACCACCGCCCGCTGGAGGGCTTCGTCTACGCGATCACGCCGTTCAACTTCACGGCCATCGCGGGCAACCTGCCGACCGCCCCGGCCCTGATGGGCAACGTGGTCGTGTGGAAGCCCTCCCCGACGCAGACCCACTCCGCGGTCCTCCTGATGGAGCTCCTGGAGGAGGCCGGCCTGCCCAAGGGCGTCATCAACCTGGTGACGGGCGACGGCATCGCCGTCTCCGAGGTGGCCCTGAACCACCCCGAGCTGGCCGGCATCCACTTCACCGGTTCGACCAAGACCTTCCAGTACCTGTGGAAGACGGTCGGCAACAACATCGAGAAGTACAAGTCCTACCCGCGCCTGGTCGGCGAGACCGGCGGCAAGGACTTCGTCGTGGCGCACCCGTCCGCGGACCGCGCCGTCCTGAAGACCGCCCTGACCCGCGGTTCCTTCGAGTTCCAGGGCCAGAAGTGCTCGGCGTCCTCGCGCGCCTACGTCCCGGCCTCGATCTGGAACGACGGCTTCAAGGAGGCCTTCGCGGCCGAGGTCGACGGCATCACCATGGGTGACGTCCGCGACCTGACCCACTTCATCGGCGCCGTCATCGACGAGCGTTCGTTCGCGAAGAACAAGGCCGCGATCGACCGTGCGATCGCCGACCCGACCTGCGAGATCATCGCCGGTGGCACGTACGACGACTCGGAGGGCTACTTCGTCCGCCCGACCGTCATCGCGTGCACCGACCCGGAGAACGAGGTCTTCACGACCGAGTACTTCGGCCCGATCCTGGCGATCCACGTGTACGAGGACGCCGAGTTCGACGCGATGCTGGCCCAGATGGAGTCGGTGTCGGCGTACGCGCTGACCGGCTCGATCATCGCCGGTGACCGCTACGCGGCGGCGGACGCGATGGAGAAGCTCCGCTTCGCGGCGGGCAACTTCTACATCAACGACAAGTCGACCGGCGCCGTGGTCGGCCAGCAGCCGTTCGGCGGCGGCCGCGCCTCGGGTACGAACGACAAGGCGGGCGCCGCGTCGAACCTGATGCGCTGGACCTCGACGCGCTCCATCAAGGAGACGCTGGTCGCGCCGACGGACTACGCGTACCCGCACATGGGCTGATCCAGGCCCCCTGCTGAACTCCGCCCCCGTTCCGGTACTTCCACGTCCGGAACGGGGGCGGTCCCAGTCGTGCCCCTGTCCGGTCAGGGGATCAGGACCACCTTGCCGAGGTTGCGCCGCTCCTCGATCAGCGCGTGCGCCCGGGCCGCCTCGGCCAGCGGGAGCTCCCCGTGCACGGCGGGGCGCAGCGAGCCGTCCGCGTACGCCTTCCACAGCTCGCGCCGCCAGGCCTCGTACGCCCCGGGCCGGCCCTGCGCGACGGCCCGGATCTGGAAGCCGATCATCGAGGCGCCGCGCACCAGCAGTTCGTACGCCTCCACCGAGCCGCCGCCCGAGCCGTACGCCACCAGCCGGCCGCCCGTGGCCAGGGCCCGCACGGCGGGGCCGAGCAGCTCGCCGCCGACCCCGTCGAGGACCACGTCGTACGGGTCGCCCCAGGCGGCGGGTTCGCCGTACAGCACGACCTCGTCGGCGCCGAGGCCGCGCACGAACCCGGCCTTGTCCGGGCTGGAGACGGCGGCGACCAGGCGGCCCGCCCCGCCGGCCCGGGCCAGTTGGAGCGCGAGGCTGCCGACCCCGCTCGCGGCGGCCGTGACCAGCACGGACTCCCCGGGGCGGACCTGCCCGGCCTCCCAGGCGCCCCGGGCGACGAGCCCGCTGCGCACGAGCGCGACGGCGTCGACGGAGCTCGCCCCGTCGGGGACGGGGGAGGCGAAGGGGGCGGCGAGGAGCGCGTACTCGGCGTACCCGTGGCCGAAGCACAGCCCGGTGACCCGGTCGCCGACGGCGAACCCCCGCACTCCCTCGCCGAGCGCGGCCACGGTTCCCGCGACCTCGCCGCCGAGCGGTACCGGCCCGTCGCCCTCCCGCACCTTGCGCACGACGGGCAGCGTGACCCCGACGGCCTCGACCGCGACGAGCAACTCCCCGGGGGCGGGGACGGGCACGTCCGCCTCCTCGGCGAACAACACCTCGGGGCCGCCGTTGACCTCGTGGCGGATGCGCAGCACAGGACCTCCCGGACCGTGTGGAATTCGTTGGGGATCCCAACGGTATACGAGATCGTGGGGAATCCCAATGAATTGCTAGGCTGGGCTCATGACCTCGGCCCTCGCACACATCCAGGCCCTCCCGAGCTGGCTCGCCGGGCGGGTCGCGGCGCGCGGCCGCGGCCTGGTCGCCGAGGCGCTCGCCGCGGAGGGGCTGAAGCTCGCGCACCACGCGGTCCTGGCGGCGACCGCCGAGTACGGCCCGGTGGCCCAGGCCGACCTCGGCCGCCGGCTCGGCATCGACCCCAAGGACCTGGTCGGGCTCCTCAACCACCTGGAAGCCGCCGGCCTCCTCCTGCGGGCCCCGGACCCGGCGGACCGCCGCAAGAACGCCATCACCCTCACCCCGGCGGGCACGGCCGCGCTCGCCCGCTGCGCCGCCCTGGCCGAGGCGGCGAACGCCGCGTTCCTGTCCCCCCTGACCCCGGGGGAACGCGAGCAGCTGCTGGCCCTCCTGACGCGCGTCCACGAAGCCCCGTAGAGCAGCGGACCTCGACCTCGATCCAGACCCGGACCGGGACCGGGACCGGGAGCCAGACCTGGACCTGGACCTAGACCTCGACCATGACCTGGTCCAGGGGCTTGCGGGTCAGGTCCGGGACCTCGCAGTCGTCGGACGGGTAGCCGACCGGGATGACCGCGAAGGCCTTCTCGTTCTCCGGGCGGTGCAGGACGTGGGAGAGGAAGCGCATCGGGCTCGGGGTGTGGATCAGGGCCGCGAGGCCCGACAGGTGGAGGGCGGTCAGGAGCATGCCGACCGCGATGCCGACCGACTCGTCCACGTAGTAGTGCTTGCGCTTCGTGCCGTCCGGGCCGAGCCAGTAGCGCTGCTGGAAGACCACGATCAGCGCCGGGGCGTCGGTGAGGTGGGTCTTGACGGCGTCGGTGCCGAGCGGGCGCAGGGCGGCGAGCCATTCGTCGCCGAGGCGGCCGTCGTACGAGATCAGCTCCTCCTGCTCGGCGGCGTCGCGGATCTGCCGGCGCACCGCCGGGTCCTTGACCAGGACGAACGTCCACGGCTGCTGGTGCGCCCCGGACGGCGCGGTCGCCGCGCACGCGATCGCGTCCCGGACGACCTGCTCCGGAACGGGGTCGGGGGAGAAGTGGCGTACGGTCCGCCGCTCGTCCATGCGCTCCCGCAACTCGGCGGCGCGCGCGAGCGATTCGCCGCTCGCCATCCGCTCGGGCCGGTAGGGGGCGGGACGGTACGGCTGGCCGTGGATCGGGTTCCACTGCTGGGTATCGGGCGACATGGGGCGAGTCTGCCGAGGCAATGGTCCAGACCGCCAGGGCCGCGTCGGCCGATTCCGGCCGGTGGACGGCGTCCGGCGTCCGCAATGCGGTCCTTGGTACGGTCGCGGGATGAGTGACTGGGACGCGGACGCCGTACGGGCGCGGCTGCGGGCGAAGGCCCTCCGGTACGAGCTGGCCGCGCCGCTCCCGGAGGTGGAGGTCCGGGCCTTCGAAAGGGAGCACGGCATCCGGCTGCCCGAGGAGTACCGGGCGTTCGTCACGACGGTCGGCGACGGCCCCGCGGGCCCCCACCACGGGCTGATGCCGCTGATCACCCCGCGCCCGGAGGCCGACGACGACCGGGCGGTGGACGGGGAGTGGGAGGACGACCGGCGCCCGGGCCGGCTGGCCGCGCCCTGCCCGATCCGGGAACCCCGTCCGTTCGACGCGAACCGGAGGTTCGACGAGCGCGAGGGGCTGACCCTGGGCACGCTCGTGCTCGCCGAACAGGGGTGCGGCACGTATACGAGGCTGATCCTGGGCGGGCCGCTCGCCGGTCAGCTCTGGCACCTGGACCAGGACTTCGGGACCTGCCTGCCCGAGGGCCCGGACTTCCGCACCTGGTACACCGACTGGCTGGAGAGGTGAGGGCCGTGCGCGTCGCACACACCGCCGGGATGGGCGGCGAGGAGCTCCGCGAGGTGCGCGCCCTGCTGGACGAGGCCTTCGAGGGGGACTTCGGCGAGGAGGACTTCGAGCACGCCCTCGGCGGGATGCACGTGCTGGTCCGGGACCCGGACGGGGCGCTCGTCGCGCACGGCAGCGTGGTGCAGCGCCGGGTCGTGCACGGGGGGCGGGCCCTGCGGACCGGGTACGTCGAGGCCGTCGCCGTACGGGCCGGCTCACGGCGGCGGGGCCTCGGCGGGCAGGTCATGGCCGAGCTCGAACGGATCGTCGCGCGGGCCTACGTGCTGGGCGCGCTGTCGGCGTCGCAGGACGGGGCCGGGCTCTACCTCGGCCGCGGCTGGGCGGTGTGGCCGGGCCCGGTCGGGGCGCTGTCGCCGGACGGGCCGGTGCGCCTCCCCGACGAGGAGGGATCCACCTACGTGTGGGTGCCGCCCGGCGGGATCCGGCTGGACCCCGCCGGGCGGCTCGACTTCGACTGGCGGGACGGGGACGTGCTCTAGCTGCCGCTGATGCTCGGCGCCCCCGTCTCGATGTGGCCCGTGTAGCGGCGCGACCAGGTGCCGTCGTTGTCCGCGAGGATCGTGAAGTCGTACCAGCCGTCGTTGTACGCGACCGCGTTGAAGTAGTCCTCGCGCGAGGAGTTCGCCGGGACGGTGTACGTCCACGGGCCGTCCGAGCGGTAGGCGTTCGAGCGGATCGTGAAGGTGACGGGCGCGGCCGACGTGTTCGTCATCTTGAAGTAGAGCGCCGTCTTGCCCGTGCCCGGCTCCACCGCGAAGCGGGCCGCCACCTCGATCGCCTTGCCCGCCTTCGACGCGTCGCCGATGAACCGGCGCAGGAAGCGGTTGGGTCCGTACATCGAGATGTCGTACTTCCCGGAGCCGCTGCCGAGCCCGATGTTGAAGTAGTCCGTCGCCGTCGCGCCCGGGTCCACCGTGTACTGCCAGGCCGCCGTGTCCCGGTACTGGTGCGGGTGGATCGAGAAGTGGGCCGCCTGCTTCGCCTGCGCGCCCTGGTTGGTCATCGAGAACCAGGCCAGGATCTTGCCGGCCGCACCGAACTCGAAGCGGTCCAGGTTGCCGTTCACCTGGTACGGAAGGGCGCGCGCCGGGCGGGTGCCGGCCTCCTGGACCGGGAGCGCGTTGTCCTGCGGCGCCGGGTTGGGGAGCGGGCCGCAGGTCGCCTGGCCGATGACCTTCGCGGTCGAGGGCAGTCCGGACGGCACCCCGTACACCGGGCGCGCGAAGTCGAAGACGCCGGTCAGGTCGCCGGTCACCTTGCGGCGCCAGTCGCTGATGTTCGGACAGTTCGCCGGGGTGCCGAGGGCCGCCGTCCATCGCTCCATGAACCGGAGCACCGAGGTGTGGTCGAAGACCTCCGAGCTCACCCAGCCGCCGCGGGTCCACGGGGACATGACGATCATCGGCACGCGGAAGCCGAGGCCGATCGGGGTGCCGTCGATGTACTCGCCCGGGGTGCCGGGCGGGGCGACGGGCGGCGGGACGTGGTCGAAGAAGCCGTCGTTCTCGTCGTAGTTGAGGAAGAGGACGCTGGAGTCGAAGACCTCGGGGTTCGCGGCCAGCGCCCGGTAGACCAGGTCCACGAAGTGTGCGCCGTCGCCGGGCGGGGCGTACGGGTGCTCCGAGAAGGCCTCGTTCGCGACGACCCAGGAGACCTGCGGCAGGGTGCCGGCGACGACGTCCGCGCGGATGGCGGCCGCGATGTCGTCGGGGGTGGAGCCGGTGACCTTGGGGACGGAGCCCATGCCGCGGTCCCACAGCGGGTTGCCCGGCGCCGCGTCCGTGAACTTCCTGAAGTAGGCGAGCCCGTTGTCCCCGTAGTTGTCCTGGGCGTTCTGGTAGACCTTCCAGCTCATGCCGGCCCGCTGGAGGGCCTCTGCGTACGTCTCCCAGGTCAGCCCGGACTCGTCGCCGCCGTCCTTGCTGCCCGCGTCGACCTTGCCGCTCCACAGGAAGGTGCGGTTCGGGCCGGTCGCGCTCAGCGTGGAGCAGAAGTAGGCGTCGCAGATGGTGTAGTTGTCGGCGAGCCCGTAGTGGAAGGGTATGTCCCCCCGGTCGAGGTAGCCGAGGGTGCGGGTGTTGCCGACGCCGAGGACCCAGTTGTCCATCCGGCCCTTGTTCCAGGCGGCGTGCTGCGAGGTCCAGCTGTGCGGGAGGTCGCCGTTGCACTGGGCGAGCGTCTCGCCGTCGACACCGCCGGCCGCGGGGGTGGAGCTGAGCTTCCACGGGTACTGGCGGCCGCCCCAGTTCGGCTGGTTGAACATGCCCCAGCCGCCCGGGATGTTGCCGGCGGCGCGGTCGCCGAAGCCGCGGACACCCTTCAGCCTGCCGAAGTAGTGGTCGAAGCTGCGGTTCTCCTGCATCAGGATCACCACGTGCTTCACGTCGGTGATCGTGCCGGTCGCGGCGGCAGCGGCCGCCGACGTCGGCGCGATCGCCGGCAGGGCGGCCCCGGCCATCAGCCCGGCGCCGATTCCCACGAAACCTCTGCGGCTGATCGGTGTCACTGGCTACTCGCCTCCAACTCAAGTGCCCCGCTGGCACATTGACGGAAAGAGTGGCGGGCGCCGGGTCAAAGGTCTACATCCGTGCGGTAAGAAGTCGGTGAACATCCGGTTGGCTGGATTCAGTCCCCGAGACGGACAAGCATTTTGCCCAGATTGTCGCCTCGCAGCATGCCCAGGAAGGCATCCACCGTGTGATCAATTCCCTGTACAACGGTGGTGTCCGTGCCGATCCGGCCGCTCTGCAGGTGGGGGACCAGGAAGTCCTCCAACTCGTCCTGCAAATTGGTGTGATTGCGAACCAATACCCCTTCCAGGCGCAACGACTTGTGGACGACCTCGAAGAGGTTGCGCGGCGCGGCCGGCGAGCGGTCCCCGTTGTACATCGAGATCCCGCCGACCCAGGCGATCCGCCCGTACTCGCGCAGTACGTCGATCGCGCCGGCCAGGTGCTCTCCGCCCACGTTGTCCACGTACACGTCGATGCCGTCGGGCGCGGCCTGCGCGAGCTGCTCGCCGACCGGCCCGTCGTGGTAGTCGAAGGCCGCGTCGAAGCCGAGCGCGTCGGTCAGGTGGCGGACCTTCGCCGCCGAGCCCGCGCTGCCGATGATCCGGCGGGCGCCCAGCAGCCGTGCGATGTGCCCGGTGGCGGTGCCGACCCCGCCCGCCGCGGCCGAGACGAACAGGTCCTCGCCCTCGCGCAGCGCCGCGGTCCGGGTGAGGGCGGCGTACGCGGTCAGGCCGGTGCCGCCGAGGATGCTCAGGTACGCCTCCAGCGGGACGCCCGCGTGGCCGCGCAGCTTGCGGGTGCCGTTCGCGCCGAGCGTGACCAGGGCGTGCGTACGCCAGCCCTCGCGGTGGAAGACCAGGTCGCCCTCGCGCAGCCCCGGGTCGCGGGAGGCGAGCACCCGGCCCACCGCGCGGCCCTCCAGCGGGGTGTTCAGCTCGAAGCCGCCCTCGCCGCCGTCCATCAGCCCGCGGTGGTACGGGTCCACCGAGAGCAGGAGGTTCTGCACGAGGGCGGTGCCCGCGGCGGGGGAGGGGACCGGGGCCGCCACGTACGCGAAGTCGGTCGCGACGGGGAAGCCGGAGGGGCGGGCGGTCAGGTGGACGGCGTGAGCGGTGTGGTTCGTGGTCATGACCGAGGACGCTAGGAAGGAATCACCGGCCCGGGCAGGGGGTTGCGTTCATGGAAGCCGCACATCCATGAACACCGCTCATAGAACGAGGTGAGAGCCGCCGTGGCCGAGCTCGCCCCGCACGAACTCCGGATCCTGGTCGCCGTCGCCGAGACCGGCGGCTTCTCCGCCGCAGCCGTCCGGCTCGGCCTCACCCAGTCGGCCGTGTCGCACTCGGTGCGCGGCAGCGAGGCCAAGGTCGGCGCGGTCCTCTTCGAGCGCGGGCGCGGCGGAGCCTCGCCCACCCCGGCGGGGGAGCGGGCCGTCGCCCTCGCCCGCCGGATCCTGCGGCTGTACGAGGTCCTCGGCGCGGAGGCGCGCGGCGCCGGCCGGACCGCGCCGGACCGGGACGCGGTGGAGGGCGTGCTGCGCATCGCGGCGTTCCGCAGCGCGGCCCTGCACCTGCTGCCCCCGGCCCTGGAGCGGCTCACGGCCCGCCACCCCGGCATCCGTCCCGAGGTCCGGGTGGTGCGCGAGCTCGGTGCCGGCACGGCCGGGGAGGTGGCCGCGGGCCGCGCCGACCTCGGCATCGCGACGCTGAACGCGACCGGCCCCGCGGCGCGGGAGCAGGGAGGGACCGGCCTGCTGACCGGGGTGCTCCGGGAGGAGGCGTACGCCCTGGTCCACCCCGCCGGACACCCGGACCCGAAGGCCCTGCCCCTGCTGGACTGGGACGAGAACTGCGGCTCGTACACCCGCGACTGGTGGCGGGCCCAGGACTGGATCCCGCGGGCCACCGTCAAGGCGGAGGACGACGGGATGGTGCTGACCATGGTCGGGCGCGGGCTCGGCATGGCGATCCTGCCCGAGCTGTCGCTCCGCGAGGCCACGGACGCCGTGGACATCACCGGACTGGGCCCTTCGGGGCCGGTGAGACGGGTGGGATACGTCACCACGCCGGAGTCCGCCTCGACCCTCGCCGTACGGGCTCTGATCAGGGAACTTCGCTCCGAGAAGGCGTGAATCGCAGGCCCGTGGAGGGGCCTTCCGAGGGCTTGCCCGTCTCAGATAGTAGGAAGCCCGACTAATTGCGGAGACATACAACGGGACCTGCCCTAGCTTTGTAGAAGCCGAACGTCTCGCCGATCCGGCGAATGGCGGTCGAGAGCGCGCGCCCTTGGGCAGGCAACCCCTGCCGCGCACCGCTCCCCGCCTCTTCCGGCGCCTTGAAGGAACCCCTCATCCGTGGCCCCGCCACGCCGTGATCTCAAGGAGTCGATCACCATGACCGCATCCACCGCAGCCCGCCGCGTCCGCCACTCCTCCACCGCCGACGCCGACCGCAAGAACGCCGCGGCCGCCCTCCAGCGCGCCCTCGACCGCCGGGACAACGGCGGCTCGACCGGCCACTGAGCAGCCCGTCCCTCGGGCGTATTGGTCCACATGGTGGACGGGATATGCCCGAGGGCTGGGACAGGGAGTACGGTTCCGACATGTCGACCAGCATCAATCTCGCAGTGATCCCCGGTGATGGCATCGGCCAGGAAGTCGTGGCTCAGGGCCTCAAGGTCCTTACCGCGGTCCTGCCCCAGGACGTGAAGCTGGAGACCAAGGAGTACGACCTCGGCGCCCAGCGCTGGCACCGCACCGGTGAGACCCTCCCGGACGGGGAGCTCGAAGCCCTCAAGCACCACGACGCGATCCTGCTGGGTGCCATCGGCGACCCGTCGGTCCCGTCCGGCGTGCTGGAGCGCGGCCTGCTGCTGAAGCTCCGCTTCGCCTTCGACCACTTCATCAACCTGCGCCCGTCGAAGCTGTTCCCCAACACGGCCACCCCGCTCGCCGGCCGTCCGGAGATCGACTTCGTCGTGGTCCGCGAGGGCACCGAGGGCCCGTACACCGGCAACGGCGGCAGCCTGCGCACCGGTACGCCCGCCGAGGTGGCCACCGAGGTCAGCATCAACACCGCGTACGGCGTGGAGCGCGTCGTGCGTGACGCGTACGAGCGGGCCAACGCCCGTCCGCGCAAGAAGCTGACGCTGGTCCACAAGAACAACGTCCTCGTGTACGCGGGCCACATGTGGAAGAACATCTTCGACAAGGTCGGCCAGGAGTACCCCGAGGTCACCACCGACTACCTGCACGTCGACGCCGCGACGATCTTCTTCGTCACGCAGCCCGAGCGCTTCGACGTCATCGTCACGGACAACCTCTTCGGTGACATCCTCACCGACCTGGCCGCCGCCGTGACCGGCGGAATCGGCCTCGCCGCCTCCGGGAACATCAACCCGACCGGCACCTTCCCGTCCATGTTCGAGCCGGTCCACGGCTCGGCCCCGGACATCGCGGGCACCGGCAAGGCCGACCCGACCGCGACGATCCTCTCGGTCGCCCTCCTGCTGCGCCACCTCGGCTACGAGGCCCAGGCCGTCCGCATCGAGGACGCCGTCTCCGCCGACCTCGCGGAGCGCGACGGGACCTTCCGCAGCACCGAGCAGATCGGCGACGCGCTCGCCGCCCGAGTAGCCGGCTGACCCGGCAGCTCCACCTCAGGAAGCCGCCGGGTCGCGCGCACGACGCACCCGGCGGCTTTTCCTGTGCGGCCCCGGGTGCCACCATCTCCCCTGGGCCGCATTCACTCCGCTTCACCCCCGCTTCTCCGAAGGCACCTCGCGCGCGATAATCGAACGCGAGACCGCGGAATGCGGGAAGCTCGGACGTCCTGGTACGCCGTGAGCGCGGTCCGCCCTACGAAACCGGTGAAGGACAAGCACTCATGACGACGCCCACGATCGAGCTCAAGCCCTCCTCGAACCCGCTGTCCGATGCGGAGCGCGAGGCGATCCTGGCCAGCCCCGGCTTCGGCCGCCACTTCACCGACCACATGGTGACGATCAAGTGGACCGAGGGCCGCGGCTGGCACGACGCCGAGCTGGTCCCGTACGCGCCGCTGTCGATCGACCCGGCGAACATGACCCTGCACTACGCGCAGACGATCTTCGAGGGCCTCAAGGCCTACCGCCAGCCCGACGGCACCGTCGCCACGTTCCGCCCGCGGGCCAACGCCGAGCGCTTCCAGGCCTCCGCCCGCCGCATGGCGATGCCGGAGCTGCCGGCCGATCTCTTCATCGAGGCCTGCGACGCGCTCATCAAGCAGGACAGCGCCTGGGTGCCCGCCTCCGGCGAGGCCTCCCTGTACCTGCGGCCGTTCATGTTCGCGTCCGAGGTCGGCCTCGGCGTCCGCCCGGCCAACGAGTTCCTCTTCATGGTCATCGCCTCGCCCGCCGGCGCGTACTTCCCCGGCGGCGTCAAGCCCGTCTCCGTCTGGCTCTCCGAGGAGTACGTCCGCGCCGTCAAGGGCGGTACGGGCGCGGCCAAGACCGGCGGCAACTACGCGGCCTCCCTCGTCGCCCAGGCCCAGGCCGCCGAGCACGGCTGCGACCAGGTGGTCTGGCTCGACGCGGTCGAGCACCGCTGGATCGAGGAGATGGGGGGCATGAACCTGTACTTCGTGTACGGCGACCGCATCGTCACCCCGGAGCTGACCGGCTCGCTGCTGCCGGGCATCACCCGCGACTCCCTCCTCACCATCGCCCGCGACCTCGGCTACACCGCCGAGGAGGGACGTATCTCCACCGAGGACTGGAAGCGCGACAACGAGAACGGCACCCTGACCGAGGTGTTCGCCTGCGGCACCGCCGCGGTCATCACCCCGGTCGGCTCGGTCAAGTCCGAGCGCGCCAACTGGACCCAGGGCACCGGCGAGCCCGGCGAGGTCACCATGAAGCTCCGCACGGCCCTGCTGGAGCTCCAGACCGGCCGCACCGCCGACACCCACGGCTGGATGCACCCGCTGGGCTAGTCCGCAGCGCGGCAGTCACGAGGTCCCGGCCGGGAGGCCGGGGCCTCGTCGTGCGTCCGGGGCCGGTCCGCCGGGCGGTGGGAGAGGGCGCCGCACCCGTTCGGGCCACCCGTACGGGGGTACGCCGGGAGTGTTCCGCGCCGTCGCCCGCCTCCGGCGCGGCGGCCCTCCCGGGGCAGGGCCCGCAGGCCTCGCGGCCGCTCCCGCCGCCCGGTGCCGGCGCGCGGGTCCGGCCCGTACGGAGATGCGGTGGGCATACCGGCGTGCGACGTTGATCGCGCCTGCCGATGCGGCGCCGGACACCGGCTCCGGGCGGCACGGTGCGCCCCCACCGGGGTGAATCTCACGTGCGTCGGCCGTCCGGGCCGACGGGAAGGCGGATCCCCATGAAGCGGTTCGTTGCCTCCGGCCTGCTCTGCGCGGCCGCGGTACTCGGCGCCTCGGCGTGCTCCAGCGACGACAACGCGACGCCGCAGGAGGCAGCCTCGTCGGCCAGCGCCGCGCTGTGCACCAACCTGGTCCAGCTGAAGTCGGACAACGCCGCGCTCAAGGCGCTGAATCCGGCCACGGCCACCAAGGACCAGCTGAAATCGGCGTACGACGCGGTCCAGACCGACTGGAAGAACGTCAAGGAGAACACCTCGGCACTGAAGTCGGCCGAGAAGGACGCCGTGACGTCGGCCGCGGAGAACCTGAAGAAGGCCTACGAGGACCTGCCGGGCGACACCACCGGCAAGGACGCGATCACCCAGCTCCAGCCGCAGATCCAGGCGCTGGACACCGCGGCCACCCAGGCGACGACGGCGAACAACTGCCGTTAGCGGGCGGCGGCGAAGGCCACGCGGGCCCCGGGGGGACATCCCCCGGGGCCCGCGCCGTGCACCGGTTGCGGGGGCTGCCGTCAGTCGACGGCGACCGCCACCTTGCCCGCGGCGTCGCTCGCGCCGGCGGGTGCGGCCGCACCCGCGGCCGCGGTCGTGCGCGCGGTCCGCAGCGTCAGGGCCGTGTAGACCAGGCCGCCGACCAGGCCGGACAGGACGAAGGAGCAGTCCACTCCGCCGGTCAGGGCGAGCAGCGGGCCCTCGTAGAACGGGGTGGTCACGGCGAGCAGGCCCACTGCGGCGCCCACGGCCCAGGAGGCGGTGGCGGCCACGTTCCAGCCGGCGCGGTACCAGTAGATCCCGCCTACCGAGCGGCGGTTGAAGACCTGGAGCGCGTCGGCGTCGTACTGCCCGCGGCAGCGGACGTAGCCGATCAGGGTGATCACGGCCCACGGGGTGCCGATCGCGGTCAGCAGCAGGACGAACGAGGTCATCGCCGACTGCACGTCCCACTCGAAGGAGCCGACGAAGACGAACGCGGTGGCCACGGCGGCGGCGACCAGGGTGGCCTTGGCACGCGTGGCCTTGGGCACGATGGCGTCGAGGTCGAGGCCCATGGAGTAGAGCATCAGCCCGGCGTTGCCCACCGAGCCGGCCGCGGCCGCGGCGAGCAGCGGCAGCAGGTACCAGAACGGCGCGGCGTCGACGAGGGGCCCGGCGTAGTCGGCGCCGGCCTTGGCGGCGAGCGCGGTGTAGGTGCCGAACAGCTGCGGGATCAGCAGGCCGATCAGCAGGCCGAGGGCCGTGGACCAGAACACCGTGCGGGAGCCGTGCTCGCGGGGGGAGATGTAGCGGGTGTAGTCGCCGAGCAGGGTGATGAAGGCGACGGGCCCGCTGAGCCCGGCGGCGACGGCGGCGAGCAGCCAGGTCGGCCAGAAGGAGCCGAGCAGGTACGAGGTCTGCGGCGGGGCGGCGGTGGTGAAGTCGGGGGCGTAGGCGTAGAGGCCGACGGCGAGCAGGATCACCATGCCGATGGAGAGCACCTTGCTCATGCGCAGCAGCAGCCGGTAGCCGAAGACGGCCCCGACGACGGTACACGCGGCCAGTACCCCGTACATCACGGCCCGCGAGACGCCGGTGTCCGGCAGTCCGGTGAGCCGGGACAGGACGCCGACCATGACGTCGCCGCCGATCCACAGGGTGAGGGCGGTGTAGCCGAGCGAGAGCAGCAGGCCGACGACCGAGCCGACGAGCCGGCCGCGGACGCCGAACTGGGCGCCGCTGGAGGTGGAGAGGTTGGTCGCCGTGCGCAGGGAAACCAGCGCCAGCGGCGCGGTGAAGGCGATGCCGACGAGCGTGCCGGTCACGATGGCGGTGACCGAGGGCCACAGGCCCAGTCCGAAGGACGGGGGCAGCCAGCCGAACACGATCACGCCGAGGCAGAGGTTGGAGCCGAGCAGGATCGAGATCAGGTCACGGGGACCGCTCGTCCGCTCCTCCTCGGGGATGGTGTCGACTCCGCGCTGTTCGATGGGCATGGGGGACTCCCTTGGCAGGGCGGGGGGTGGTTCGCATGTGTTTGAACGACACTCAATGTGACCTAACCCCTGGTCCCAGGTCAATGCTTCATTGCGGAGAAATGAAGAGTTAGAGTGATGCTCTAACCCATCGACTCAAAAGGTGGTGGATCGGCGTGCGGCTGACCCCTACGGAGCGCGACCGGCTGCTGCTGCGCAGCGCCGCGGAACTGGCCAGGGCCCGCAGGGCCCGCGGTCTCAGGCTCAACGTCCCGGAGGCCACCGCGCTCATCGCGGACACGGTCTGCGAGGCGGCGCGCGACGGCAAGCGGCTCGCGGAGGCCATCGAGGAGGCCCGCAGCGTGCTGGGCCCGGCCGATGTGCTGCCCGGCGTCGCCGACGTGGTCACCGAGGTGCACGTGGAGGCCGTCTTCGACGACGGCTCCCGCCTCGCGGTGGTCTCGGCCCCGATCCGGGGCGCGGTGCCGCTCGGCGAGGACGCCCCGGGAGCGGTCGTACCCGGCCCCGGCGCCCCCCAGCCGGAGCCGGCGCTGCACCTGCACGTGCGCAACACGGCCTCCGTGCCGGTGAGCGTCACCTCCCACTTCCACTTCTTCGAGGCCAATCCCCGCCTCGACTTCGACCGCGCCGCGGCCTACGGCATGCGGCTCTGCGTGCCCGCGGGCTCCTCCGTACGGTTCGACCCGCACGGCGAGGCCGAGGTCGGCCTCGTCCCCATCGGCGGCGACCGCATCGCGATCGGCTTCGCCGGGCTGGTCGACGGACCCCTGGACGCCCCGGGCGCCAAGTCGCAGGCGCTGACGAGGGCGGCGGCGTGCGGGTACCTGGGCGCCGGGGCGCACCAGGACACCGAGGACGGGCACGCGGCCGGGACCGGCGCGGCCCGCGGCGGCGCGGCACCGGCCTCCGGCGGAGCCACCGCCGCCCCCGACACCGACGGCCCGCACGCGGGAGGAACCTCCGCATGAGCAAGAAGACTCCGCACAGCGACCACTGTGCGCCGGGCAGCCGGCACATCGACCCCCACGAGTACGCCTCCGTCTTCGGCCCCCGCGCCGGCGACCGGGTCCGGCTCGGCGACTCCGGGCTCACCGTCCGGGTCGAGCACGACGCCCAGAAGCCCGGCGACGAGTTCCTGGCCGGCTTCGGCAAGACCGCCCGCGACGGCCTGCACTTGAAGGCCGCCGCCGTCCGCGAGACCTGCGACGTCGTGATCAGCAACGTCCTGGTCATCGACGCCGTCCTCGGCATCCGCAAGGTCTCCATCGGCATCCGCGAGGGCCGCATCCACGCGATCGGCCGGGCCGGCAACCCGGACACCCTCGACGGGGTCGACGTCGTGGTCGGCACCGGCACGTCGATCGTCTCCGGCGAGGGCCTGATCGCCACCGCCGGCGCCGTCGACACCCACGTGCACCTGCTGTCCCCGCGCGTCATGGAGGCCTCGCTCGCCGCGGGCGTCACCACGATCATCGGCCAGGAGTTCGGCCCGGTCTGGGGCGTCGGCGTCAACTCGCCCTGGGCGCTGAAGCACGCGTTCAACGCCTTCGACGCCTGGCCCGTCAACATCGGCTTCCTCGCCCGCGGTTCCTCCTCCGACCCAGCCCCGCTGATCGAGGCCCTGGCCGAGGGCGGCGCCTCGGGCTTCAAGGTCCACGAGGACATGGGCGCGCACACCCGCGCCCTGGACACCGCCCTGCGGGTCGCCGAGGAGCACGACGTCCAAGTCGCCCTGCACAGCGACGGCCTCAACGAGTGCCTGTCCGTCGAGGACACCCTGCGCGTCCTGGACGGGCGCACCATCCACGCCTTCCACATCGAGGGCTGCGGCGGCGGACACGTCCCCAAC
>NZ_LGDB01000188.1:0-78869 GCF_001279655.1 Streptomyces sp. WM6372
GGAGGGGGTGGGACAGGCCGGTTGGGCTGATGCCCATCGTCACCGATCGGTGATCGGTGCTTGCCCTCCACGATCCCTGACACAGCAGACCTACGAGCTCTAACGGCAGCAGCCTGTTCGGCCACACCCGGGACCACCTCGACGCAGTCGCTGCCGAACTCAACAGCCGCCCGCGCAAGACGCTCGGCTGGTAAACCCCAGCCGAACGCCTGTCTAAACTGCTCGCCACCACACGTCGGTGATCACGTGTTGCAACGACCCCTGGAATTCGCCTAAGAGCTGGGCCTTCGCCGTGGAGCGGGTGACGGGAATCAAGCCCGCGCTCTGAGCTTGGGAATCACCGGGCCGTCACGGGGGGGTGCGCTGACCAGTGCAAACGGCCTCTGGTGATAATCGCGAGGCGTCGCGCTTGACTGCTCTTGACCGCTGAGATCCGCTCTTTCTGGCACGGATGTGGCACGGGCTTCCATCCGCTCTGACGGGTCGCGTCACCGACCCCGCACCCGACAACACTGTCACCCGAATGGCCCAACATGACGCGCCACCCACATGGGTGAAGATCAAGCTGGCTAGTGCCCCAACCGAGGCAATATGTGAAAGGCGAACCAAATGCGCATTCGACGAATCCTCGCCGCAGTCTTCGCCACGGCAGCCCTCGCCGGACTCGGCCTCACAAGCGCCGCCACCGCCACCGCCGCCACCGCCAGCGTCACCCCCGCCAGCGTCACCCCGGGTGAGTGCACGGACAACGGCGGAACGATCGACCGGTCGACGCCCGTGCTCCCGACCTGCAGGGGCGGCATGTACGACGGGCAGACAGTCGACTAAACCCCACCAGCCCGTTGCGCAAGTGCATCGTCGCCCCGCAGCCACGCGTTGCGGGGCGACTCCCTCGCGAGCGTTCCCCCTCGGCTGACGGCTCAACGTACCTGGGAGACATGACGACCGCACACGGGCCCGATGAGATCGGCGGGAGCGGCTTTGGGCTGGACCTGCCATGAGGCGAGGAATTGGGGCCCGTACGCTGGTCACGAATCAGGCAGCCTCCAGGGCAGCAGCCTGTCCGGCCACACCCGGGACCACCTCGACGCACTCCAGATGGCCGACGTACGCCAACAGGTCACGCTCTCCCTCATCACCGAGTTCGAGAACTTCACCGTCTTCAAGCCCCGCGACCACAATCTGCGCACCCTCGACACCATGCTCGACCAGGCCATCGCCTGGACCTCGGCTCTCGCCCCGCTACGGACAGCCCCAGCCGTCGCGAACTGACCCACTCGGCCGCGCGGACCGGTCGTCCCTCCGCCGCACCGGCCGACCAGCCCCACGAACGGACTCACCATGACCAGATCCGTCGCCGACCTGATGCGGGTCAACCTTCTCGAGGTGTTCAACGAACCCGACCCTGATCGCCGGGCCGCGGTCATCGCCGGGAACTACGCCGAAGACGTGGTGTGGCACGAACCGGACCGCATCAACCGCGGGCGCACGGACCTCGCGCGCCGGGCCACGGAGTTGCGCGCCGAGCACCCGGACTGGGTCTTCCGACCCACAGGCACCCCGTCGGAGCTCGACGACATCGGCCATCTCGGTTTCCAGTGGGGCCCGCCCGACGATCAACCGCCGTTGGTCAGCGGCATGGACATCGCCCGCACCAACGGGGGCGTCATCATCGAGCTCTACACGATCGTCACGGAGATCCGCCAGCCGCCTTCACGGTAGAGGGCACCTCTGACAATCCGACAGGGGTCGTTCACGCTGAGCGACGAACCCCGCCCCGCCAGTCGAGTCCACCCGGTCCGCTGCCTGGCGCGGCGACCCGTCATGGCTCCTTGCCCGGTTCAGGCTGGCGCCAGGCCGTCGAGCACGAAGGAGGAGCCGGGCATGGTGCTGCTGCCCCCTGTGGAACCGATGAAGGCCGCCAAGGCCGTACAGGGACCGGGCGTGCTGCGCGATCCCGCGTACGGGCAGAAATTTGACGGCCGCCGACCGATCCCCTTCACACAGGCCGAGCCGGGCGGGTGTGTGCTGCTCTAGACCCGGCGCGGCTCTCTCGTCCAGGACCGGTTTCCCGACGTCGTCGCGGCCGCCGTGGAGCAGCTGCCCCCCGGGTTGGTCCTGGACGGCGAACTCCTGGTGTGGGATCCGGAGGCGGGACAACTGAGCTTCGAGGGTTGCAACGCCGGGCCGCGGACCGCAGCCGCTCCCCCGCCGCCCTCGCAGCCCGCCTGCCCGCGTGGCGGGCCTTGGCGTGAGAGAGACGATGGGGAGGGGAACGGAGGCTCTGCAGCCTGTTCCATCGATCGGATCCACCTTGTGGCGATGAGACGGCAAGGCGGTTTACGCCCGGCTGACGGTGTTGGGGAGCCGTGGACAGAGGAGCCCGTGGACCATGCCCTCGAACTACTCGACCATCCGAGCGGAACCGCGTAACGGGGTCCTCTGGGCCACGATCGACAATCCCCCCATCAACCTGATCGACGAACAGTTCGTAGCCGACCTGATCTCATTGCTCGACGACACCGACACACCCGGCAGCGTGCGGGTCGTCGTCTTCCGCAGCGGGGACCCCGACTTCTTCGTCCCGCACGTCGACCTCAAGCGAATCGCCGAGTACACGGCGGTGGCGGCGACGTCCGGCGGGCCCGACGACAGCAGCCTCGGCACACTGTTTCGCAGACTCAGTGAGGCGCGCCCCGTGACGATCGCGGTCCTCGAAGGCCGGGCGCGCGGCGCCGGCGCGGAATTGCTGTACGCGTGCGACATGCGGTTCGCGTCTGCCGAGCGTGCGGTGATCGGCCAGCCGGAGGTGGGAACGGGCGTCTTTCCCGGCGCGGGTGCGGTGCAGCAGCTCGTGCGGCTCGCCGGCCGCGGTCAGGCGATGCAGGTGATCCTGGGGTCCGAGGACCTCGACGCGCGAGAGGCCGAACGCATCGGCCTGGTCAACAAGGCTCTGTCGGACGAAGAATTGATCCCCTACGTCGAGCACCTCGCCGAACGTATCGCCAGGTTCCCGGAGGCGGCCGTGCGGCTGGCCAAACGCCGGATCAACGCGGCCAGTCTCCCGCCCAAGGAGGACGTCCAGGTCGACTCGGCACAGTTCCAGATACTGGCGCGTGACCCGGAGAGCGCCGGCCGGATGGCCGCCCTGATGCAGCGTGGGCTGCAGGAGCGTTCCCGCACCGAGCTCGAGTACGGTTCGGTGCTCGACGAGCTGTGAACGCGCGGGACACAGGCCATGGCGGCGCCCCTAGCTTCGGGTGTGCCGGCGGCCCGGGGAGGCCACCGGCACACACCGCAGAGGGGCAAACTGCACATGCCCATGAGCAAGAGGACCCGCGCAGCCGTATGGATGATTTCACCGGGTCATTTGAGAGCCACGACTCCGGTGTGAGTGGGAGCCAGGGTTGGGCTGTTCGTGGTGGTGATGTACTCGCCGTGCGGTGGACGGTCCCCGGCGAGTTCGGGAGCCACTGATCGGGTGACCTTCCCAGCCGTGCGGTGTGTCCGGGGATGCAGCTGTGGGGGGTGTCGATAGCTTGTGGGGGTGGGCCCTGGGCTGCCTCCCTGACAAGATGTGGCCGGGGCCCGCCTTTGTTCAGGCCCTGGGCGGGAAGCTCTCGTCGTGGATCTCCGTCGGCGAGACGCTGTGGGCGGGGAGGCACTCCATCAGGAGGTGGCTCCCCTGTCGGCCAACCGGGCGGAAGCCCGCTTTTGCCCAGGCCCGGATGGCATGGGTGTTGGATGCTTCGGGATCGACGGTCACCTGCGTCCAGCCCAGCACCGTATGAAGATGCCGGACGAGTGCGCGGGCGGCGTCGGGGCCGAGGCCTTTGCCCTGCGCCTGAGGCAGGAGGACCATGTCGATGCCGCCCTGGCCGGGGCCGGCGGGTGCGTACTGGACATAGCCGACCGGGATGGTCTGGGCGAGGATCAGGAAGGACTCCACGTCGGGGCGGCGTCTTCCCGTGTACTTCGCGGCGACTTCCTCACGGGTGAGAGGCTGTCCGCCCCAGTTCCGCACGAATTCGGGGTCGGTGAACCAGTCGGCGAGCAGTGGCAGATGTGCTTCAGTGGCCGGGATGAGGCAGGTCAGATCGCCTTCGATGACGCAATTCTCCGGTTCGCTATGCATTGCCGTGCCTCTCCCGGCGGGTGTTCTTCCGGGTTCATTGTCCCGGGAAGAGGGATTCCTGGGTGGCCTGGAAGCGGTAGGACTCGGTGCCCGTCTGGATGAGGGTGCAGCGGAAGGTGATCCGGTCGGCGATGGCCGCGCAGAGGCGGGCGTCGCCGAAGGTCTTGTCCCACTCGGTGAACGGTGAGTTCGTGGCGACCGCGGTGGCCTTGCGTTCCTCACGTGCGGTGAAGATCTGGAACAGGAGCTTGGCGCCCTTACGGTCCAGGTTGAGGTAGCCGAACTCGTCCAGGCACAAAAGGTCGATCTTGCTGTACCGGGCGATCACGGAGGACAGGCGGCGGTTGGCGGCGGCCTCGGCGAGCTCGTTGACCAGTGCGGATGTGGTGGTGTAGCGGACGGACAGTCCGGTCTCGGCGATCGCGGTGCCGATCCCGATGAGCAGGTGGGACTTGCCGGTGCCGGAGTCGCCGATCAGCACGAGAGGCCGTCCCTCGCGGACCCAGGTCGGGGCTTTGAGGTCGGCGACGACCTCGGGGGTGACGTTCGGGTTCTTCTCGAAGTCGAAGTCCTCCAGCCGCTTGGGGCGGGGGAAGCGGGCCAGCCGCAGGAGTCGCTGCTGGCGGCGCAGGTCCCGGTCGGCGAGCTCGGCCTGCAGCATGTCCAGCAGGAAACTGAATCGTCTGGGAGGACGAGGGCGGGCAGATCACGAGCACGGTCGTGGACGAGACCCAGTTCGAGGCAGTGACCTCCCAGCTCGCCACCGCGCGTGCTGCCGGCGTCGTGTCCATGTATGCCGGTGAAGATCTCCCGCTGTTCACAGCTGTGCTGCCCGACAGCGACGGCGTTCTACGCGCTCGCTGGCAGACCGAGCCGACGCCCAGCGACCGGGACTGGGCCTTCCTGAAGACCTTGCGGCGCGGCCAGGTCGCCACTGGCACAGTTGCGACCATCGCCAGCTTCGGCGTCACCTTCGTGGACATCGGCGGCTTCACCGCGATGATCAACATCCCGGAGTTGTCCTGGCGTCCCTTCGACCACCCGTCCGACGTCGTCAGCGTCGGCCAGGAGGTCACAGCCGAGGTTCTCGACGTCGACATGGTCTGGGAGCGGGTACCGCTGTCGCTCCGAGCAGTGCAGGAAGACCCCTGGCCGCACGTAGCGCAGAGGATCGGCGAGGTGGCCATCGGGCCAGTTACCAAGATCGTGCCGTTCGGCGTCTTCGTCCGCATCGAGGACCGAGAGGACGGCTTCCAGGGGCTCGTGCACACCAGCGAGCTGGATGAATCGTCCAGAGACGTCGTCGAGGTCGGCGACGCCCTCACTGTCAAGATCATCGACGTCGATCTCGCGCCGTCGTATCGCCCTGTCACACGTCCAGGCCCTTACCTCTACTACCGAGGGTCAGGCGTGGGACTGACGACGAGAAGAATCCGGTGCAGGCCGAGTTGCGCCTGATGACGTATAGCTCCTTGTTGCTTCGCGGCAACCGCGGGAGTACGAGGCCGTGTCGGCTGCTTCCCGGACTCCCGCCACCAGGCGTCGAACGCCGCGTAGCTCTTGCTCCCGCTCGGCGGGGCCGTTCGAGGGGTGGTACAGAAGCCTTCACCCCCACGCGGCACGGGGCCGCGCCAGCCGTTGCCCGCCATGCACCTGCCGCAATGTTGAGCATCGGAGTTGACCATCCAGGCCAGGTATCGCGCTCAGTCACAATGACCACCCCCGAAACCCCCGCCAGACCCCAGCCCGTCACCTGGGCCCCGAGCCAGACCGGACCCTGCTCGAAATGGTCAGTTGACTGCACCGATTCGGTCATCGGGTCAGATCCAGCACCTCCGACCGTGCTGCAGAACCACAGGTCGTCCAGTCGTGACCCGCTCTGGCGAATCCGAGGCGGTCCGTTCGACGGTACGGCGGGCGCGTTCGCCGTTTTCGGCTGTTCCTGTGCGGGGTCACGTGTAGTAGGTGTCGAACGAGGCGATCCAGAGCGCCGACAACGGCAGGACGGTCAGCTGGACGACCGTGGTGGTCCAGCACCTCCCGAGGATCGCGGCGGAGGCGCTCCACCAGGCCGTCGTACGCAGCAGATCCACAACCCCGACCTGATAGCCCTGCCCGCCGGGATCCATCATTCCGGGGTATCCCATCCACTCCTCGGTGAAGATTCCATCCGCGCCGAGCACCAGGACCCCCGACACCAGCCACACGTCGGCCAGCAGTGCTGTCGCGGCGAGTGTCCTGTCGAAGCGGAGGTACGCGGGGGCTGGGAGCAACAGCCGGACGAGCGGATGCCCGTGGATCCGCGCCCACTCCTGCCCGCGGCTTCGCCACAGCACCGAGCAGGCGTACCCGAGACCGGCAAGAGCCACGGCCCAGCCAACCATGAAAAACAGCCCGAAGAACAAGATCACAACACCCATGCCCCACCAGATGCCCCCACCTCCGGAGCGGTTCCCTCCGCCCATGACCGGTGCTCGGGCCACGTCCGAGAGGATGAAATCGAAGGCACGGAAGTGCCTGGAGCTCCGGACGGATGTGTTTCGGGGTCGACGGCCTGCGCCGGTCACTATGACCGAGGGTGGGACACGCGCGGCCAATCGACCCCGGCCGCTTGACACCGTTCCACATGTCATCCATCGATTCGTTGATCTGGCCCGACCCGGGGTTGGTGCAGAGAAGCCACGCTCCAACGTGCCGTTACGGGGTTGGAGCATCGCCGCTCTGCGCGGCATGCAGGGCCGCACGGCAGGCGCAGTACGGAGGCTGAGCGGTGTCCGAACTCCCGCCTGACCTGCCGCGCCTGCGCACCGTCGTCACTTACCTGCGCGGCGAGCTCGGCCGCGCCGAGCGGGCGCTGAACACGGCGGAGGAGCGCGAGGCCCTCGCCGCGCGGCGCCGCCCGCCGGCCGAGCCGCCCGCGTGGCTGATCGAGCGCGGCATCGGGGCGGGCCGGCTGCCAGTCCGCGTCCACGCTGGGGGCTGCTGGGACAGCCGAAAAACGCTGCACCCCCATCGACACCGACCAGGCGCGCCGGGCGCTGGCCGAAGGGATACCGCCTGCCCACACTGCCGCCCCGACACCGCCCTCGGGATGCCGGAGTGAACGGCCGGCGGCACGGTGGAGTAATGTCCCCTGCCCTGCGCGTCGTCGTCTACCCCCCCGGATGCCGAGGGCGGGCGCCGCGTCCGCGTCGACGGGGAGATCCTCGGCCGTGCCCTCGGCCCCGGCGGCCTCCTCGAATTCCTGCGCCGCGCCGGCCTCGACCCCGATGACGTCCGCCTGGACGACCCGCTGCTCATCGAATGGCGCGGCGGCGGTCCGGGAGATGTGGAGCAATTCAAGTCGACGCTGTACCGCGCCAATGGCTCCCGGCGTTCGTCCGGGTACGCGGCGGCGCAGGGCGACGAGGCCCGGGCCGAGTTCCCTGGCGTGCTGAGGGTTCTGGATTTGCTGCCATCGATGACGGGCGCGGTCCACGGCGGTTTGGACCGGTTCGGCGTCGGAGGCTTGGTGGCGGGCGAGGCGGGCGCCGGCTGCCTCCATCCACAACCGGCAGCTGCCCACCGGATCGCCGGCGAGGTGGGCGAGGTCGGCCCTGACCTCCAGCCAGTGGATGGCCTCCGCAGACTGCGGACCCTAGGTGTGCAGAGCCCAAGCCTCCCACCGCGCGGCGAATGACTCGGCATGCTGCTGATATCTGGCACGAGCTGAGACCAAAATCCCCGGAAGCCGAGCTGTGTCCAGGGTGTCCGCGGTCGCCGGGAGCCCGTACACGCGGACCTGCTCCTGGGTGAGCAGCACCCGGGTGACCGAGCTCCAGCAGCCGTGCGCTCTACCCAGCCCATTCGATGTCCCCGCCCGAGCATTCAAAATCGCCGACCACGACAAGACGGGCCGCGCGTTGCTCGTGGGCAACGCAGTCGCGGACGACGTCAGCGTAGGCCTGGAGCTGAAGCGGCTTCGGGCCGCGAGCCGGACTCCTTCTCAGAATGGACCGTTTTTGAGACGGCGCAGACTCGGTAGAGCTTGAGATCGCAGGCCCGCGAGCGGCCGTCGATCAGCGGGGCAGGATGCGCATTACTGCCTCGCGTTCGCCGCTGAGCCGCAGGCCTTGCTGTACTGCGGCGCTCAGATCGAGGTCGCCGAGCAGAGTCGCAGCCAGCAGGTGCGGCGGTCCGGTCAGTGACGCGGTGGGGTGGTCGACCCGGCCGGTGTGTGTGTGCACCGAGCCGTCCTTGACTTCGATGACCAGGTCTTCGTTGCCGTCGGCGTGCAGTTGCAGGGCGATTGCCGGCTGGTCGGGGCGGTGGTCGGTCAGTGCCCGGGCGGGCATGTCCAGCCAGTGGGTGCGGAAGGTGTCGTTGCCGCCCGGCTCACGCAACAGCGGCACGCCCCACCGGCTCAACTCCTGCAGCGCCGGCTCGAGCTCGCGGCCACGCTCGGTGAGGGAGAACAAGGTGGTGGCCACCGGCGGCGGGGCGGCCTCGCGGTGGATCAGGCCGGCTTCCTCGAGTTCGCGGAGCCGGTCGACCAGCAGGTTGCTGGCGATCCCGGGCAGCCCGTTGCGCAGGTCGGTGTGCCGGCAAGGGCCCAGGGCGAGCAGTTCACGGACGATCAGCAGGGTCCATCGGTCGCCAATGATGTCCAGTGCTTTCGCGATGCCGCAGTACTGCCCGTAGGTGCGCATGCCACCACCCTACATCGTGGTGTTGAGATTCAAAACTCTCTTGTTGACTTTTTCAACAACGTCGGTCTAGCGTCGCTGCCCATGACCCCCACCCTTTCCGTGCGTCGGCTGGCCTGGGCCGGCGTCGAGATCCGTCTCGGCGACACCCGCCTGCTGATCGACCCGCTCGAGAACGTCGCTCCGCTGTCGCCGGTGATGGGGCCGCCGCACCGGCCGGTCGACCTGGTCGATACCCCGCCCGGCACCCACGCCCTCATCACCCACCTGCACCCCGACCACTACGACCACGACCTGATCGCCCGGATCGCGGCCACCGGCACGATCGGCTGCCACACCCCGAGCGCGGCGGCGCTGCACGAGGTGGGCATCACCCCCGTCGCCCAGGACCTGGGCCAGTCACGCCGCATCGGAGAACTGACCGTCACCCCGGTGACCTCGCTGGACTGGCGCGGCAACGACTGTGACCAGGTCGCCTGGGTCGTCGAAGGCGCCGGCCGGAGAGTCATCCACTGCGGCGACACCCAGTGGCACGGCAGCTGGTGGCAGATCGCCCGCGACCACGGCCCGTTCGACGTCGCGTTCGTCCCGGTCAACGGCGTCATCGCCCACTTCGAGGGCTACGCGGCCAACGTCCCGGCGACCATGACCCCCGAGCAGGGCGTCGAGGCCGCCGTCGCACTCGGCGCCGGCACCGTCTGCGCCATGCACTACGGCCTGTTCCACAACCCGCCGTTCTACACCGAACAACCCGACATCGAGCAGCGCTTCCAGCACGCCGCCGACGAGCGCGGCATCACCGCGGCCATCATCGCCGACGGCCAGCCCGTCCTCTGACCAGCAGAAACAAGGAGCAACACATGAAGATCGTCCTGTTCGGTGCCAGCGGCAACATCGGCCGGCCCACCACCGAGGAACTACTGCGTCGCGGCCACACCGTCACCGCGGTCACCCGAGCCGGCCACATCGACGGACTCGAGCACAAGGCCCTGACCGTGACCACCGGTGACGTCACCGACGCCGCCGCGGTCGCCGGCCTCGCCGCATCCCACGACGCCGTACTGTCGGCCGTCGGCCCCCGGATCGGCCAGGAGAACGACCGCGCCACGATCGTCGGTGCCGCCCGTGCGCTGATCGACGGACTCCGCCGAGCCGGCGTCACCCGCCTGGTCACCATCGGCGGTGCCGGTAGCCTACGCACGCCGACCGGCGCCCGGGTCATGGACGACCCGGACTTCCCCGCGCTGTGGAAGGCCAATGCCGAGGCCCAGTCCGAAGCGCTCGACCTCTACCGCGGCGTGCACGACCTCGACTGGACGTACGTGTCGCCCGCCGCAGTCATCGGAGCGGGCGAGCGGACCGGGGCCTACCGCAGCGCCGGGGACACCCTGCTCACCGACGACGACGGCAACAGCCGCATCTCGTACGCCGACTACGCGATCGCCTTGGCCGACACGATCGAGAGCGGCACCGCGATCCGCCGCCGCATCACCGTGGCGTACTGAGCCATGAGCACCGACGCCGCCGGCCGGCAAACCCGATTCATCGTCCTGCTCGCAGCGCTCGTGGCCCTGGGACCACTGTCCATCGACGGCTACCTGCCCGGACTGCCGGACCTCGCCGGCGACCTGCGCGCCAGCGCCGCGGCCACCCAGCTCACCATCACCGCCTGCCTGGCCGGGCTGGCCATCGGGCAGCTGATCGCCGGGCCGCTGAGCGACACCTACGGCCGGCGGCGTCCGTTGCTGGCGGGCCTCACCCTCTACACGATCGCCAGCGCGCTCTGCGCGGTGGCGCCCGACGTCCGGACCTTCGTCGGCCTACGCCTGGTCCAGGGCATCGGCGGGGCGTTCGGCATCGTCATCGCCAACGCCATGGTCCGCGACCGCACCTCCGGAACCCGCACCGCACGTCTCTTCTCCGCACTGACCTTGATCACCGGCCTGGCGCCGGTGTTCGCGCCGGTCCTCGGCGGCCAGCTACTACGCGTCACGGCCTGGCCTGGAATATTCGTGGCCCTGGCCGTACTCGGCGCCGTGATGCTGGCGGCCTCCGCCGCAGGACTGCCGGAGACCCGGTCCTCCGCGTCACGCCAGCCGCTGCTGGCTGTCGTCGGGCAGCTGCTCAGCGACCGGGTCTTCACCGGGTACGTCCTGGCCAACGGCCTGGTCTTCGCGGCGATGTTCGCCTACATCTCCGGCTCGCCGTTCGTCCTGCAGGAAATCCACGGCCTGTCACCGCAGCAGTACAGCGCCGTGTTCGCCGTCAACGCCGCCGGACTCATTGCGGCCGCCCAGATCAGCGGCCGGCTGGTGGCCCGGGCCGGCGCCCGCGTGCTGCTGCTCGCCGGTCTGCTGGGCGCGACAGCCGGTGGCACCACGGTCCTGGGCGCGGTGCTGACACAGGCACCCCTGCCCGCGCTCCTGATCGGCCTGTTCGTCCTGGTCTCCAGCGTGGGCCTCGTCATGCCGAACGCCGCGGCCCAGGCCCTGGCCGACCACGGCGGACACGCCGGGTCGGCCGCCGCTCTGCTCGGCTTCAGCCAGTTCATGTTCGGCGGGGCACTTGCTCCGCTGGCCGGCGCGGGTGGCGCCACCGACGCCTTGCCGATGGGAATCATCGTCGCCGTGCTGCCGGCGCTCGCTCTGCTCACACTCGGCGTCCTCACCCGGTCGATGCCCGGTGAGCGCACTCGCAGGCCGGCTCGCCAAGGACCTGCCGGGCACCGGCGACCGCGCCGGCACATCGATCGCGGACGCGGCAAGGTCCACTAACAGCTGAAGGGTCGGTGGCCCAACCGTCGCGAACCCTTCACAGTGGCTGGGGTCCACCTTCCCGACGAGCTGGCCGTGTCCATCGTGGACGAGGTGCGTGCCCAGCTCCCACCGACCCAGGGGGAGCCCAAGTACGGCTCCCTCGCCCGGTCGTCGCGGGAGCGGAAGGCCCTGATGCGGGCCTTCGAACAAGTGCCTGAAGGGAGCGTCTGCAGCTCTCTGGTGCACAAGCCCTTCATGGTGATGACCAAGCTGGTTGATGTTCTCGTCGAGCCGCTGGCGCACGCGGATGGATTCAACCTGTACGAGAACAGGCAGGCATTGGCTCTGGCGGAGCTGTTGTACTTGTGCAGGCCGGTCCTCGGGGATGCCGCTGCCTACCGCCAGCTGCAGCAGGCTTTCGTGGACTGGGTGCGTCAGCGTGTCTCGACCGACGACCTGTTCGCGACCATTGCCGCGTACAAGACGTCGATCCCGGTGCAGCACAGCGACTTCGCGGAGCAGATAGAGCTGCTGGAGTACTGCAGGGGCGTGGCCGATGAGACCGCAGCCGACCTCGCGGCTGGCGGGCAGCGCGATCTACTCGATCCGGCCGTGACCTCGATTTACTGTCTGTGTGTCAGCTTCAGGGAGTCCCTGGGGCCGTTCCGCCTCGTCCACGACGCGTCCAAGGTGATCGACCGCCATGCGGTGACGCTGCGTGAGGCGTACCTGCTCCCTGACCCGGCGCGTCCTGGGCGCCCTATCCGGCCTGCTGCCACTCAGATCGACTTCGCGGACAGCAAGGCCCACCCGCAACTTCAGCTGGCGGACTGGGCTGCCGGCGCGGTACGGCAGTGGGCGGCCCACATGGCTGTGGGCGGCGGCGACCGGTTCGCGCAGGACTTGGAAAGGGTGGTGCGGCCCTGGGTAGTCGAAGCGATCTGGCCGTCCGGCCCGGAGAGCTGATCCCGGCCGCAGGGCGCGCAGTGTGCCAGACCCCAGGGTCTCTCGGAACCCTGTTGCAGAACCTGGCGGTTCTGAGCGGAGTTCCGAGATGGGCGAACAGCGCGAACGAGACCATGCGGCGGTCGAACGGCCCGGTCTCCCAACCGGCCATTTGTGAGAGTGGTCCCAAGTTCGCACGCACGGGTGGATGGCACCGCTTCTGGACTCCGATCGCGCGTCTGCACTTCCGACGCCCTGCCAGTCCCGGTCTTCTGGACCGGCAGGGCGGTTTGTTGTCGGTCAGTCCCTGCGGGCACACTGGACGATCCGGTCGATGACGGCTGCGGCCCGTTCCGGGTCGTCCTTCAACCACCTGCCGAGGTGGTCCTGGACGGCCTGTCCGACGCAGTCGCGTACTTCGGCGTTGCCCAGCACGCCGCGCGTGGAGCCCTCGAACTCGGGACGGTCCAGCTTCACCGACACGACCGCCGTCAGGCCCTCGCTGATCCGATCGGCGTCAAAGTCGGGGTCCGTAGCTGTCAGCAGCCCCTGCTCCCGCGCGTACGCGATGACCGCGGCCCTCATCCCGTCGCGGAAGCCCACCGCGTGCGTGCCGTCGACGGTGGGCCGGCTGTTGGCAAAGCTCCGAACCCGCTTCTCAGGACAGCTGCACCAGCGGAAGGCCACCTTCATCACCCCCGCCATCCGAGGGTCCTCGTGCTCGAAGGCGATGGTGTCCATGGGGGCGGACGCCGCCGAGTGGCCGTCGAGGAAGGCTACGAAGTCCCGCGCACCGCCCGGGAACCGGAGCCGCACCGAACAGGAGTCATCCGGGCGGCGCAGGTCGGTCAGGGAGATCTCCAGGCCCTGGTTCAGGAAGGCCAGTTCCCTGAAGCGCTCCACCAGCCCGTCGAACGAGAACTCCGCGGCTCCGAAGATGTCGGCGTCCGGCCAGAAAGCAATGGTGGTCCCGCTTCCGGTCGCCGCCCCCGCCTCGGTGAGCGGGGTGGAAATGCCCGGCCCGTCGTCGGCGACACACACGCCACCGTCGGGCGTGAGAGTGACGTCAACGGAGGCAGCACGGCCGTCCAGAACCTCGTTCACCGCCCGGTCCGCGACCTCGAACACCATCTGGCGCAGGCCGCGTTCACTTGTCGAGCCGATGTACATTCCGGGCCGCTTTCGAACGGCTTCCCACCCCTCCAGTACCTGGATGTTGCTGGCGTCGTAACTGGTGGCTTCCTCGCTCACGATGTCCCCTCCGATGGTGTCCAGCAGAACCCCCAGGCTAGGCGAATCCCAGAAAAACACCAGGTCAGAGCCATCTCTCCGATGTCACGGGCAGGCGTAAGAGCGACTGTGCGGAGGCAGTCGGCCCAGGGGCCGGTGATCACCGCCGGAGTGCGGCCGCGGCGCCATCGAGGGCGTGAAAGGCACCCTTTCCAGCGGTCCCGAGGCTCCCGGTTCCAACTCCGGCAAGGTCCTCCCCTGACCGGCACCTATCCCCGGGCACAGTCCGGCTCCCGGGGAGCGGCCGAGGTCCCGTCTACTCCTCGTCGTCCTCATCCAGCCCGAGCCCGGCCGCGTCCGGGTCGCGCAGCGGGCGCAGGGCGCCGGCGGCCGGGGTGGAGGCGTTGTGGACGATCACGTAATTCCCAGGCGGAAGTTCACGTAATTCCTCAGGTGCTGCCGTGAGCTGAACTGGAGGACGCCCCTATCTCAGTCCCACCAGAGCACGAGAAGAAGGTGCCGTTGGGATGCTTCACGGTAGAACTCGCGCAGGGCATTGAAGTGTCCGAGCAGGTACTTCCTCGGGCCGCCGACGATCCTTTCCGCCCCGTCGCCTATCAAGGAAGCGGCCTCTGTCTCGTCGGCCGGCAGGGTGGCCAGGAGGGCGGGAAAGTCGATCTGCCAGAGCAGTTCCGAGACGCGAGCCACTTGAGTCGCGGAGAGGGCCGTGGGAGCGGGCCCGAACGGGCCGATGGCATGCGGGTGCATGTTGAGGAAGCCGAGGTCGATTCCGGTATCGCCCTCGGTGGACTGCCGCAGAGCGTGGAGGTGGCCGTCGTCGAGACCTCCAAGCTCGCAAACTCGTCTGAGCAGAGCCGGCGCCCAGTCCAGGTCCAGGATGCTCGCCGCAGGCGGATCCCAGTGAGGATCTCCATCCGGTGATTCGACCGCTGACTGGCGGCAGGAGGCGAGATACTCCGCTGGGATGCGGGCAAGTTGTTGAGTGACGGCCATGACTGCAGTATCCGGACGGTGTCCACCGGTTTTCCCTACTTGGTTTTGTCGGTGGGGTTCTTCGGGCGCTTGTTGGGGCGGTAGCTGGGGCCGTTCATGATGACCTGGTGGCTGGTGTTGATCAGCCGGTCCAGGAGCGACTCCGCGACGACGGGGTTGGGGAAGAGGGGATACCAGTCGCTGGGTGCCCGGTTGCTGGTGATGATCAGGGACCTGCCCTGCCGTTCGCTGACCAGCTCGTAGAGGTCATCGGCCTGGGACGCTCCGAGCTGGCGCATGGCGAAGTCGTCGAGGATGAGCACGTCGGGCCGTACGAGTAGATCACGCCGCTGCACCCCGGTCCGCACCCGATACAGAATCCCGTCGATCACCTGCCGGCAATCACGCCACCGCCCGCACCGCCCGCTACTCACCGGCAAGAACAGCCGCAACCGCTCCCAACCCGCATCCGACAGACCGTCGTGCTCCCGCCCCATACCCAACAACAACGAACAAGTGAGGCGACAGCCACATGATCGGCCGGACAGCTCCTAGCTGTGTGGGACTCCGGTACGGGCTGCGATGCCTCGGAGTTCAGGTGTGGTGCGCCCGGAGAGCAGCAGACCGGAGACGAGGGATTTCACGGCTGGGCGGGCGTGGGTTTCCTGAGGAGCCCAGTATTCGGCCTGAAGGAGAGCGTGGATGCATTCGTCTCTTCGGCCCCATTGGGCGAAGGCCTTCGCGCGGTCGGTGAAGTAGAGCGCGCGGCGTTCTGTGGTGGGGAGCTGCAAGTACCGATCCACGGAGAGTCCCTTCTCGGGAGTGCTCATTGGGTGGGTGGGGGTGCGCGGCGGTGATGGACCGCCGCAAGTCCAAGAAAACCGCACCAGGACGCGGTAAAACGGCCTCGACCTCACCATGTGCCTGGGCACGGTCATCGCCCAAGTAAGGCTGGAGGATGGGGGAGAGAGCTCCCTGGACCTGGCCACCGTCCACTCCTTGGCCCAGCTCTTCGTCCCCCGTATCCAGAAGGCTGCCGCAACCTCCTGAACCACGCTGAGGGTGCACGAGCGCATCGGCGTCCGCCGTCACGGGCCGGCGGCGGAAGCAAAACAAGCGGACCTCCTGGAGAGATTTCTGAGTCAGCCCAGAGTTCGGGGTGGCCGATTTGCGTGGGGGGCAGTCAGCTGGCCGCAACATGCTTAGCAAGTGCTCGAATGCATTGAAGCGATGCTCCGCGACCGCTCCCCAAGATCTGTGCCAGAACCGAGAAACGACAGAACCCCGCTGGCGGGCTTACGCAGGGGAGCACCATTCCCCTTCGAGGCTGCTGAAGATCATGGAGTCTCGCCAGCCGTCGCAGAGCAGCGCCGTGTGGCGTAGACGTCCCTTATGCGTCATACCGATCTTGGACAGCACTCGGGAGGAGCCGAAATTCCTCGGGCCACATGTGGCATAGATCCGATGAAGCCCTAGCTCGTCGAACCCATGCGCGAGCAGCTGCCGACCCCGCCACCTGCCTCATCACCCATCGACACGTTCAACGCCTTTGTGCAGGACCTCTATGCGAAGCCTGGGACGCTTTCGATGCCAGGCCGCGATGATGTCGGCCCGCCGTGAGCTGCTCCACCCCGTGCCGGTAAACCCCTTCTACGGCACCGCCCGGCCGTGGTTCGACCGGTTTCGCGCAGGGTACCGGCCACAGGACTGGCTTTCCGTCAGGGCTGACTTGATAGGTGGTCCTCGTCGGTGAGGAAGTAGACGTGGCGCAGTTCGGCGGGCGCCAGCGGGCCGAGATCGAGAAGGTCGGAGTCCTCTTGGACCTGTTGCCAGAACTCCGCTTCAGTTGATGCGGTCCCGAGGACCATCCACGGCGCGCCGTACTTCGTCCTTGCTGCCCATACCCCGAGCCGACGGCGACCCGAGCTGAACAGGTCCTCCCCGACCGGTCCCTCCTGCATCTCGCCGACCAGGCTCGACGTGTGCTGGTGTGGACATTCGGGCTGCAAGCACCGCTGCTCCCACCAGGTGCAAAGATGTTTCGTCGCCGAGTCGGCGATGTCGTCGGCGGCATTCAACGCCCTTTGATCGGCGTTCGAGGCAGCGGGCCGGACAGCACGCACCAGCAGCTCGTGCCCGCAAGGCTGGTAGCTAAAGAGCCTGAAGATGTTGATCGGAGCACCCATGGGACCATTGTGCCGTTCGCAGCGCCTCACACCCGCGAAGGAAGGCGACGGCGCCGTCCACTGCAAGGCACGGCCCAGAGTCGAGCACTTCGGTTCTGCGAGATTGCCCAAGGCTGCGCTCGCTCCGCGCCGGTATCCGGGGTCCACGAAAGAAACCATCGCGCCCGCATCGGTCCAGAAGGCCCAACTGCTTGCAGAGCCCCGCAGCCCGCACGGCAGGACATCAGGCCACCCGAACCGCCTTCCCTGCCAAAGGACGACCGTGCTTCGGCCTCTGCCGCCGTGCGCCGTCCCCCCGCGAGGTATCCGGCGCGAGCCGACACGCCCGGCCGGCGTCCCAACACAAGTCCGCGGGACGGCCGCCCAGGGCCACCCCGCCGAGATCCGCCGCACAGCCCGCTGCGAATCCGAAGTCCCAAACATCGGCCCAACCGTGCTGCGCCGCTCCGGCTTGTACTTCTCTGTGCCGGGCCTGTGATCTGCCACTGGTCAGGAGCTGGTTTCCTCTCCGCCCCGGTCCTCGTTCTCCTGATTGTGCTCGCGCTCGCGACGGACCTCCAGCACGACGGAGAGGAGACTGCCCGCAATGGTAAGGAGGTCTGCGGCAAGGGAGAGAACGTCGTTCATGGGTATGTCCTTCACTCTGCTGGGTCCGCAGCCTGCGGCCTCGGTCGTACGGTGAAGGGAATTTGGGTTTTCCGTACCCTGCAGGCGGGACAACGCAGGTAGGTTCCGGATGTGGGGAAGGCTGTCCGGGACACACCGGACACGGGTACGGGTGGGGGCACCGATGGGGGCAGCAAAGGGTGGCCGGCCGTGGGGGCCGATCCGGGCGGCGAATCCGCACGCCCATCAACTCGCGGAGTTCCTTCGCCGGCGGGTGGACGAGTCGGGCAAGACTCTCGCACGTCTAGCCACGGACATGTCCCTCTCCACTTCCCAGATCAGCGTCTACCTCGGCGGGAAAGTCCCCTCCCAGCGGTTCGTGACGGCCCTGGTCGACGCAACCGTGCCGACCACGTTACGTGAGCGCCGCCTCAGCGAAGCGAACAGGCTGCTGCACGAGGCTCTGCACCCTCCCAAGCCCGTCACAGGACCCGCGCCCGCGCGGACACCAGGAGTGAACCTGGTGGAACTGGCACAGGTGCAGGCCCTCCAGATTGACACGTATGAACGTCTCACGCGGTCCCTGGAGCAGCAGGCGGAACTGCGGCAGGCCGCCGACAACTCCGCAAAACTGATCATGGTGCTTCTCGGCATGATCAACCAGCTCCAGGGCCGTGTCGCCGGCCTGACCGAAGAGCGCGACCGCCTTGCCCGGAACGATGCAGGTGCTGCGCTGGGAAATACCCAGCGTAAACTCGCCCGCGCCGTTTCGCAGAAGGAGAAGGCCACGCAGGAGCTGAAGCGGGCGCAGGAGAAGCAGCACCAGGCCGAGAACCTCGCCAGTCGATTGGCGACAAGAATCGAAGAGCTGACGGATGAGCTCGACCGGCTCCGCGGCAACGAGCGTTCCCCTCACGACCAGCTACCCGACGTCGGCCAGACCCGCAAACCTGCCCCGGAATCCGAGGACATCGCGGGCGACGACATCGACCGTGCGCTGGCCCGTGTCGAAGCGGTCAACGACAGCGACAGCGACATCGTGGACCGCATCACCACCGAACTCGGCAACCTCCCTGGCAGCGTCCCGGACAACCCGTCCACCAGCGCGGACGCACAGGACAAGGGCCGGCTGGTGCAGCGCGTCGTCGATGCCCAGAACGGCCACGATGAGTACGCAAGCCGGGAAGTCAGCCATTACGCCCAACGCGCCGAGTTCTCCGTTCGGGAGTACGGCCCGGCTCATCCAAGAACCCTCATCGCGCGCGCAGCCCACGCCCACTGGACCGGCCAGGCCGGAGACACAGGAGCCGCACGCGACCTCTACAGCACGCTCGTCGCCGACCACGTACATGTACTGGGACCCGATCACCGCGACACTCTCGCTACACGCGACGAGCACGCCCGCTGGACCGGCCAGGCCGGAGACGCCACCACCGCACGCGACCTCTACAGCACGCTTGTCGCCGACCGCACACGCATACAGCGACCCGATCACCTCGATACTCTCGCCACACGTGACGAGCACGCCCGCTGGACCGGCCAGGCCGGAGACGCCACCACCGCACGCGACCTCTACAGCACGCTTGTCGCCGACCGCACACGCATAGAGGGACCCGACGACCTCGATACTCTCGCCACACGCGACGAGCACGCCCGCTGGACCGGCCAGGCCGGAGACGCCACCACCGCACGCGACCTCTACAGCACGCTTGTCGCCGACCGCACACGCGTACAGGGACCCGACCACCCAGACACCCTCGCAGCCCGCACAGGCCACGCCCGCTGGACCGGCCACGCCGGAGACGCCACCACCGCACGCGACCTCTACGACACCCTCGTCGCCGACCGCACCCGCACACTGGGACCCGACCACTGCAGCACCCTGGCCAGCCGCCGCAGTCACGCCCACTGGACCGGCCACGCCGGAGACGCCGCCGCCGCACGCGACCTCTACACCCTCCTCGTCTTCGACCACATAAGCATGCTGGGTCCCGACCACCCCCACACCCTCACCACCCGCCTACAACGGGCCAATTGGACAGGCTGGGCAGGAAACCCCGTGCGCGCACGCCATCTCTCCAGCGCCCTCGCGGCTGACCGAACCCGCTTACAGGGCCCCGACCACCCCGACACCCTCACCAGCCTCCACAACCACGCCCACTGGACCGGTGAGGCAGGAGAAGCAGGCACCGCTCGCGCCCTCTACACCGCCCTGGTCACCGACCGCACCCGCGTACTGGGCCCCGACCACCCCGACACCCTCACCACGCGTCGCGTTCTCCGCTACTGGACACAGAAAGAAGCCGAGACTCCCTGGTAGCCGACGCGCCCCCAACCAGGATCTGCGCAGCAGGGCTGGGGACGCAGCCCAGAGCGAGTAGCCGCAGATACTCGGCGCGTTCGGGGATACCCACGGCACCGACCCCGTCAGGATCGGTCCCCAGCAGAAGCAGTGCAAGTGCGGTATCGGCGCGAGCGGCCGTGCACACTTCCCCTACCCCAAGGCCCGCGGCTTGGGCGGCGATGGCAACGTGCCGCCCGGTCCGCAGGCCATCGAAGAGATTGCCCGCTGCCCGGAGGACAGGGACATAGGGCACGCCCACACGCTGCGGGCCCCTCACCAGTGCACCCCGCGACAAGCCGGGGAAGGCATGCGTCTGACGCTCGCGGCATGCCGGAGTACGCGGGCGGGGGCAGGAGGGAGGAATCGGTCTAGCGCTGCACGTGATCGTCTATCCCCCGGATGCCGAGGGTGGGCGTCGGGTCCGCGTCGACGGGCTGGCTTTGTTCACGGGTTGTGGCTCTGGCTCAAGTGCTGTGGAGTGTCGCTCCCCGCAGCGGCGGACCCTTGACGGCCGGTCGGCTGGGAGCCGCTCTTAGAACTCCTAACAAAATGACCTCATGGCCCTGTTGGTGAGCGCGGTTGGTACTGTCCGACCGTGACTTTGACTGACCTGCGGGATGGCTTTCGCGATGATGACCAGCGGCAGTGCGTCCAAGCAGTCGTTCACAGTCGCCTCGCGGATGACCGGCAGCCGCAGGAGTGTCGCTACCTGATGCGCTTCTGGTGGCAGCTGAGCATGCCGTACCAGGAAGTTTCGCTTGAGGAGCTGCGCCTGAACGTCAGCAGGCAGAAGCTGGATGCCCTCATGGAGCTGATCAGCGCCATCCGGTCCTGCCACGATGAGATCGATGCGTGGCTTGCCGCTGCGGAGAAGACGTTTCCGGTGATTCAGGACCGCGGCTTCAGCTCGGACCGCGGCGACTGAGGCACGGCTTCGTCAGGCGCCGCCAGCAGATGATGCAGCAGGCGAGCTTGAGGAAGGCTTCATGGATGTCGTCGCGGATCTCCCACCGAATCCGCAGGCGGCGGAACCAGTGCAGATGGGCGAATGCGCGCTCTACGACCCAGCGGTGGGCGATCACCGGTTTCACCCCAAGCTCCCACACGAGACGGCGGGACTTGTCGTGGTCGTACCCGCGGTCACCGAGCACGACGTCCGGGCGACGCCGGGGCCGGCCGCGTTTACCCCGCACCGACGGAACGGCTTCGAGCAGCGGAACGAGCTGGGTCACGTCATTGCGGTTGCCCCCAGTCAAGGTGACAGCGAGCGGGATACCGGTGACATCGGTGATCAAGTGGTGCTTGCTGCCCGTTCTACCCCGGTCGACAGGGCTTCGTCCGGTCTTGGAGCTCCCTTTAACGCCCGGACGTGAGAGCCGTCGACGGCTGCCCAGGAGAAGTCCAGGACGTTCACGCTGCGGAGCTTCGCCAGGAGGACCTCGTGCAGCCGGGGCCACACACCGGCCTTCGTCCACTCGGCCAGGCGACGCCAGCAGGTCATGCCTGAGCCGAAGCCAAGTTCCTGCGGCAGGTGTTCCCAGGCGATCCCGGTATGCAGGACGAACAGAATGCCCTGGAACACCAGCCGGTCAGGATGCCGCTTACGCCCAGGATGACGGGCACGACGCTCGACCTTCGGCAGCAGCGGCTCGATCACCGCCCACAGCTCGTCGTCGACATCCCCTGGCCTCGGCCGAGCCACCCCGCACCCCCGGATCATCAGTCCCGGAGTGATCCAACCACCTCGAAGATCATTTCGTTAGGAGTTCTAAGACATCGTTTCTTATGGTGTGATCGTTCGTTGAACCGTGCATGACGGATTTGGTTGAGCGGCTGGTGCCGGACGAGTTGTGGGTGCTGTTCCGGCGGGTGGTGCCGCCAACAGAGGTGATACGTGCGCAGGGTGGGGGCCGACGGCGTGCCGGTGACCGAGAAGCCCTGGCCGCGATCGTCTTCGTGGCGACCTCGGGCTGCACATGGAGACAGCTTCCGCCGCTGTCCGGCCCGAGCCGGCAGACGGTCTACCGGCGCTTCGCCCAGTGGAGCCGGGCCCGTGTCTGGGCACGGCTCCACCGCGTCATCCTCGACGAACTCGGCGCACGCGGCGAGCTCGACTGGTCGCGGTGCGCGATCGACTCCGTCAGCATGAGGGCCGCAAAAGGGGGTCGCTGACGGGACCGAATCCGACCGACCGCGGCAAGCCGGGATCGAAAATCCACCTGCTCACCGACCGGAACGGACTGCCTTTGTCCCTGGGCATCTCCGGCGCCAACATGCACGACAGCCTCGGCCTTGAGCCGCTCGTGCGCGGGATCCCGCCCATCCGTTCCCGCCGAGGCCCCCACAGGCGACGGCCGGCGAAACTGCACGCCGACAAGGGATACGACTACGACCACCTGCGCCGATGGCTCCGCGAACGCGGCATCCGCCACCGCATCGCCCGCAAGGGCATCGAGTCCTCACAACGGCTCGGCCGCCACCGATGGGTCGTCGAGAGAACCGTCTCCTGGCTCGCCGGCTGCCGCCGCCTGCACCGCCGCTACGAACGCAAGGCAGAACACTTTCTCGCCTTCGCCGGCATAGCCTCAGCCCTCATCTGCCACCGCCGATTGGCGGCCCTCCTCAAGGTCTGATCCGATCCTGCTGCACGTCGAAACAGACCAGCCCCATGGACTCCGCCACGGCTGCCGCGTAGACCGACGCCTCCTCGGCCATGCTCCACCGCATCGGGAAGTAGATCAGAGGACCACTGGCCTCGCCGATCAACGGGCCAGTCGACCAGGGCGAGGTGTCCTCCTCATCCTCGGTGATATCGCACCACCGCTCAAGAAGCTTGGTGACGTAGGCCGCTATGCGTTCGGACGGAGGCTCCTCCACCTCGGAGTCGATGTAGCGGTCGTACAGGTCGTTGAAGAACCGGCCGGCGGTCTTGTCATCCGCCGGCCTCTCGCCTTCCCAGACAGCCAGGTCGTAGCTCATGCCACGGAGGCTCTCACACCGCACTGACACCCATCTGAGCCGGTCAACAGCACGGGCCTCAACCAAAGGAAACGACGTCTAAAGCCTGGCGCTCCTGCTCCGTCCATAGGAGCGGCCAGGCATTGACGTCCGGTCACGCGCTGCTGTACCGCCGCCGGGAGGATTCATGAAGTGTCGACCTCTGTAGTCCGTACCCCGCAAGAGTGCGGGGCCGGATCCTGCAGCCGACCGAGCCACGACGGTCGCCCGCCTCGCAGATGAAGGTGCCCTGCGCCCGGGGCCCGTCCGGGAAGCGTTCCTGGCCCTCCCGCGGGAGGTGCTCATGCCGCAGGGCTACGTACGGCGCAGCGAGGAGACCGTGACCGACGCCTCCGCGGTGAACGCTGCTGGACTGGACGCGGCCCGCGGACCGGGAGGAGCTCCTCAACATCCGGTACTGCAGGTACGTGTCCGAAGCCAGCACGACGGGGAGCCGATCCTGGGCCGCGAGGCGGGGACGTGGCGGACGGGGGGCGAGATCACGTCCCTGTCCAGCGGCATGACCATGACAGCCAGCCTGATGGAACAGCTCGGCCTGCGGCCCGATTGCGGATCCTGAACATCGGCGCCAGCACAGCCGTGACGTGCGCGGCCGCCGGCCGTGGCGGCGAGGAACTCGGCGCCGAGGAGGGGCCCATACTTGGCGTGCTGGACGAGCTCTACGGGTGAACGCGCATGCCGTGCTTCCACAGAGCACAGCCCGGCGCCTGCTGGCCACCGATCACACGGTCCTTCTTGTCGTCTTCCCGCGTCAGGGTAAGTCCGCTCTCATCGTCGGTGTATTTCTGCACCACTACCCCAATGATCAGGACATTCAGCTGCTCAGGTGTCGGCCCCTTGGGCCAGCACGTGCGTGCGTTCACCTTCGTCCCGAAGAAGGAGGTCTGCGGGCCAGCGATGACGGCGTGGGTGAGGTTCGCGCTGTGCAGGGAGGCATTGCCCAAGTTGGCATTCATCAGGCTCGCGTCCTGAAGATTAGCGCCGATGAGGTTCGCTTCCCGCAAATCGGCGCCCGTGAAGTCAGCCCCGGTCAGGTCGGTGTCCTGAAACTTGGCACCACGCAGGTCTGCATTGGTGAAGTCCGCGTTATGGAGAGACTTGCCGCTGAAGTTGATGCCTTTGATGTCGCGGCCGGCGACAGTGAAGCCTGGAATACTCGCGGCGCTCTCAACGCTCGCACGCCACGTCGCGTACTCCTCGGAAACCCGAATCGACTCAGCCATGAAAATGGCGGACAAACCCACGGCGATTCCGCACACCAGACCTCCGCCTATACCGGAGAGCACCTCGATCCTCGGCTCGGACTCCGGTTCCTTGACAGCCATCCGCCAGGCGCGGACTGCGAGGAGACAGCCGAGGATAAGCAGCAGCAAGACCAGAGCCCATTGCAATGGACCTACATGGGGCATGGGGATCCTCCCCACACACTCAGACAAAAGGTGGCCTACAACACACTGGCCTCTCTTCCTCTCTACGCCCGACCGGTCATGATCGCAAATGGGCCTGGTGCCGTTCCGCCGCTCGCTCTCGGCAACGGAGATAAGGTAATCGGTCCGCCCGAGGGCACCGGGCCGCGTAGGCCCGTCATCCACCGGTGGCCCAATAATCGGAGCTTCAAGAAATTCGTTTCAGCGAGCCCGTCTACAGTCACACAACAGCAGCCTGCACAGCCAGTACCATCTCGGCGAGGGCACCGAGGGCCTGGTCGTCGACACGAGCTCCCGGTCCGAACCCAAAAAGCCGCAACCGACGCCCACGACCAGGCCCTCGCCGAACTCCCCGCGAGCCCGCCCCGCTTCGCGACGCACCTCGAACTCCACCCCGGACTGATGCTCGCCCGCTCCGGCGACCGGGCGGGCGGTGTCGCGCTCGCCACCGCTGTGATGGACGCCCTGCCACCCGAGAAGCACAGCCTGACCCTGCGCATGCTCCTGAGCGAAATCGGGGCCTGAGTACGACCGCAGGTCACGGTCACCGCCTCGCTGACGGCACACGAGGGCCGACGTTCGCGGAACGGTCACCGTGACCGTTCCGCGAACGGAACGCCTGAAACGACGCGCCAGGCCGAGCGCTATCGCCTCTTGGCTGCGCCCTTCGGCGCGATGAGGCGGCTGCCGTTCCAGTCTTTGCCGGCGTTGATGGACTTGGTCTGGGAAAGGCCGGCGGTGGTGACCCCTTCGCCGATTTCGCCGGGTTCGACGTGGCCGTCCCTTCCGCTCTTCGGGGTGAGCAGCAGGATGGAGCCGCCTTCCTCCACGTAGGCGATGGCGTCGACGAGAGCGTCGGTGAGATCGCCATCGTCCGCGCGGAACCACAGCACCACCGCATCGGCTACATCGTCGTACTCCTCATCGACCAGCTCGGTACCGGTCGCCTGCTCGATCGCCCCGCGGAGTTCCTGATCGACGTCGTCGTCATACCCGACCTCCTGGACCACCTGGCCAGGCTGGAACCCGAGCCTGACCGCCAGATTGGTCTCCGCATGGTCCGCCGTCGTCATGTGACCGCTCTCCCTTTCTCTCCACGACCCCGTTGATCGCTCTAAGTATCCAAGCGGAACGCACCGCCCGGCATCACACCAGGCCAGCCGCCCCGAAACCGGCATACGCAAGATCAACTACGTACGGCCGGTCAAGACACGTCCCCGGACACCGCCCGACACAAGATCACCCATGCGAGACCCACCCACCCTCACCCGGGCCAGATACAGTGCCCGGTTCCTCGACCTGGCCCAGACCGCGCGCGGCGGGCCGCCTCTCGCCTCTGACGTGACTGAGCGTGCCAGTGCGATGTCCTCCTCCGGGATCTCGTGGCCCTCGGCCTGGAGCTGGATGACGGCAGCGCCGATGTACTTCGTCGTCCAGAGCACCATGGCGTTGAGGACAGGCCGAGCGCACCGAGCCGGCCTTATCTGAACTAGCCCAGCTGACGGCCTGGCGGGCCGGACCGCAGCCGGGTTGCCGGAAGTAGTGGGCCCCGCCGCTGTTGCCCAGCCCCGGGCAGCGGTACCAGCCGTCAGGCAGCATTCGCAGCGGCGCTGGCGAAGACTTCATCGAAGTAGTGCGCGCGGTCGGTTGCGTACGAGGTGGTAAGCGCCGCTGTGGTGGCGCAGGGCGTGGTCGGTGTAGTGGAGGACTTCGGCGGGGCTGATAACGGCTGCCGGTATCTGGCTCCCGGCGAATCCGTCTGAAGACGGCTTCTCCGTCTGGGGTCAGGTCGAGACGGGAGTACGGGACAGCGCGGTGCGCAGCGCGAAGGCACCGAGCAGGCCACCCGCCGTGAACCGCTGGGCAGTCATGGCACGAGGACGGGCTGTCAGAAACTCCGACACCCGCGCTGCACCCAACATGATCAGAGCGTTCGCCGAGATCCCCACGATGATCTGCACCCCACCGAGCTGGAGCAACCGAGCTGGAGCAGTTGCCCCCAGGCCGAACCTGCCTGAGGGTCCAAGAACTGGGGCAGTAGGGCGGCGTACATCAGAGCGATCTTGGGGTTGAGCAGGTTCGTCAGCAGCCCCATCGAGAACAGGCGGGCGTCAGAGACCGGAGTCAGGTCCTGGGCCGGGGCGAAGGGTGAGCGGCCACCGGGCTTGAGCTTGCCCCAAGCGAGGTAGGCCAGGCAGGCGGCTCCAGCAAGCCTGACCGCCATGAACGCCACCGGCACGGCAGCGAACAACGCCGACAGGCCCGCAGCCGCGGCCAGCAGATAGCACACGAATCCCACGGCGGTATCCTCCCGCCTCGGGCTGGAGTCCCGGCCAGCTGCACGCGGTCAACCGTGGCAACGCCGAGGCACTCATTACGCGACTCGCGGCGACCGTCCGTTCCACGGCCGGTTAGTCTCGGGGCATGCGGATCTGCGTTTCCTCGGACATGGACGAACCCGTGGCGCGCGCCCTCCTCGGGCAACTGCGCGACCGCGGACACCACGTGGTGACGTACGGGGCGCTGAGCCCCGGCGACGATCCGCAGTGGGCCGCCTGCTCTCAGGCGGCGGCCCGCGAGGTCGCCGCCGGGAACGCCGACCAGGCCGTCGTGTGCTGCTGGACCGGTACGGGCGCCTCGATCGCCGCGAACAAAGTGCCCGGCGTACGCGCGGCCCTGTGCACCGACGCCTACACCGCGGACGGTGCGCGCCGCTGGAACGACGCCAACGTACTCGCCCTGAGCCTGCGCCTGACCTCCGAACCGCTCCTCAAGGAAATCCTCGACGCCTGGTTCACCGCCGAGGTGAGCACGGACCCCGAGGACCGGGAAAACGTGGCGCGAATCGAACGGCTCGACAACACCAGAACCACACCCTGAATGAGGGCAGTCACGCCAGCGGGTGGGCGGTTCGCTTCCGGCGCCGCGATCCGATTCGCCCACGCCGCCCGCCGCGGGAGCGCCGCCGGCGAGCCTAGCCATCCGGCAAAGCCCGCGCCAGCCAGACGTCTTGAGAGCCTGTGTCTGAACCCCGCCCGGGCGTACGACGTCTGGCACGCACGCTGATTGAACGGGATTCAGACACAGGCTCTGACCGGCAGAGGATCTTGCGTTCGGTAAAATTCCGCGTGCGTCGGGCAGGTGCCGCGGCGCGGGCCGAAAACGACTGTAGGGGAATCGAGTTGGACACCGTCTTTCATCCGCTGGAGGGCGACGACCCGCGGTCCGTGGCCGGATACCGCATCGTGGCCAGGCTCGGCGCAGGCGGCATGGGCAGGGTGTACCTCTCGTACACTCCGGGCGGACGGCCCGTCGCGATCAAGGTGATCCGGCCGGAGTTCGGCGAAGATGCCGAGTTCCGCCGCCGCTTCCAGCAGGAGGTGCGGGCCGCCGAACGCGTGCAGGGGCTGTACACCGCGCCGGTGATCGACTCCGACACCGAGGGCCGCCACCCCTGGCTTGCCACGGCCTACGTCCCCGGGCCCTCCCTGGCCGACGCCGTGCAGCGGCACGGCGGGCTGCCCGTGCCCACCGTGCTGCTCTTGGTCGCGGGCGTCGCCGAGGCCCTGCAGGTCATCCACGGGGCCGGCATCGTCCACCGCGACCTCAAGCCGTCCAACGTCCTGCTCGCGGGCGACGGGCCCCGCGTCATCGACTTCGGCATCGCGCGGGCCGCCGACGCTACCGCCCTCACCGGCAGCGGCGTCACCATCGGCACCCCGACCTTCATGGCACCCGAACAGGCTGCGGGCGGTGCGGTCACCCCGGCCACCGACATCTTCACGCTCGGCCAGGTCGCAGCGTACGCGGCGACCGGCCTGCCCGCGTTCGGCGAGGGCACTTCGCACGGGGTGCTCTACCGCATCGTCCACGAGCAGCCCGACCTCACCCGACTCCCGTCCCAGCTACAGGAGTTGGTGGCCCGCTGCCTCGCCAAGGACCCGGCGGCCAGGCCCTCGGTCGACGAGGTCCTCGCGCTGTGCCGGGCCGCCAACAGCGACGCGCCACTGCGCCGCCCCGAGGCCTGGCTGCCCGGCGCGGTCGCCGCCAGCATCACGCTGCGCGCGGCGGCGCCCGCACCGCCCGAGGTGACCCGGGTTCCGGCGGCCCCGGCACCGGCGCCGCCCGGCCACGCGCCGACGGTGACCGCCGCGCCCGCCGCGTCGCCCGCCGTCCAAGGCGCGTACGGACCGCCGACGCCGCCCCCTCCGGACCCCTATGCCCAGCCGTCGATACCACCGGGCTACCCGCCCCAGCCGTCCGCGCCGGGCCGCCCGACCCGGCGGCCGGGCGTGGCCGTGGCGGTCGGGCTCGCCCTGGCGCTGCTCGCCGGCGGCGGCCTGTACCTCGTGAGCCGCAACTCCGGCACGGAAGAACAGGCCGCCGGGAAGGGGAAGGGGGCCTCGTCCACCCCGAAGGCCTCGCAGTCGCCGGCCGGCGCGACCAAGGCGGCGGAGCCGGTCACCCGCGCGGGCATCAACCTGCCGGAAAACTACACCCTGAGGTTCGGCGACGGTGAGCTGCGGCCGCAGGAGTCGGGCGGCTCCGCCGGCGACCTGGAGTTCGGCGGGCACTCGCTCCCGTACCGCGTGCGCACCCAGGCGGGCAACCACCTCGTGCTGCTCGACCCGGGGCAGGCAGGATCCCTGGAGACCTGCCGCGACGAGACGCGCTTCGCCGACTACATCCCCCTGGACAAGCTGTCCCCGGGTGCCCAGTTCTGCGTCCTCACCAAGGCGGGTCACATCGGCCTGATCACCTTCCGGGGGCAGACGGCCAACACCGACCCCGCCTTCCACGTCACCCTCGACGCCACCGTCTGGCGCCGGGCGGTCGCGCCCTCGTCGGCCGGCTGACCCGCCCGCCGCAGCCCAGTCAGATCCCCGTCGGGGGTACGGATTTCCTCCGTGACCGGCGACTCCACCACCGCGCGCAGGGCCAGGGTCGCCCTGCGCGGGGGCGGTAGACGCGCACCGTGCGCTCCGCGACGGCCAGGCGCCCGTTGGCCAGGATCATGGTGCGGGTGCCGCCATGGGGGTAGCGGAGATCGGTGATGGCGATCAGGCGGCCGCCGGTCAGGACCTGGTCCCCGACGCGCAGTTCGGTGGGCGGCACATCCACCGGCATCCGCCCCGCCGGGACCCGCACCCCGTCCCGGGCCTCGCCGACAGCCGGTGCGGCTGGTGGCGGTGCGGCCGGCTCACAGACGACGGTGCGGGCGATCCACTGGAATCCGGCCGTATCCGCCAAGCGCGCCACGAGCGGTGACGGGTAGAGGCCGACGACGTGGCCGCGGGCCTGGCGGTCGCGGTCGAACACCAACCGGCCGACCGCGTACCGGCGGGCTCTCACGGGTGGTCGGCCCGTGCGCAGCGCCCCCTGCCCTCCTGAAGCCCCCGCCGGCCTGCGCCCGCTGCCGGGCCTACGCGGACCGCCGCGACACCGCCACCGGACGGAACAGCTTGAGGGCCTCTTGGCGGGCGCGGCTGTAGTCGGTGGTTTCTGCCATGGGTGCCCCTTCGCGTGCTAGCCGGTACCCATACCTTCGACCCGGCCAAAGGCGGCGGGCAGGGGCAAAGGTGGGGGCAAGATGGGGGTCACGGAGTCGGGGAGTTGATCCGCAAACTGCGCGCGGCGCACGGTTGGTACCAGGCCCGCCTGGCCGACGAGATCAACACCGTGCACGGGACGACGCTCACGAGGGGGTACACCGCCCGGTGGGAGCGCGGGAAGGTCACCCCGCGCGGCTTCTACCACGCCGCCCTGTCGAGCGCGCTCGATGTGCCGTTAGCCGTCCTGGAGGACCCCATGATGCGCCGCGAGTTCCTGACCGACATGGCCGGCACGGCCATAGCTCCCGTCATCGCCTCCGACCTGTTGGCGCGCGAGTTCGCCGCCCGCCTCGCGGGCGGGCCCTCGGCGCAAGCGTGGGAGGCGAAGCTGGCCTCGTACGGGAGCGACTACATGTCCATGGGCGCCGCCGACATCCAGCGCCGCGTCGCAGGCGAACTCGTCGTCATCCAGCAGCAGCTCGACCAGCCCCGCCTGTGGTCAGCGGCCGCCCGTTTCATGACCCTGTACGCCAAGACGTTCCCCGGATCCGACGGGAACGCGGCCGTCCGCTGGTACCGCATGGCAGCCACCGCCGCCGACCAATCGGAAGACCCCGACGCACGAGTGTGGGTACGGGGGAAGGGCAGCGATCGCCCTGGGGTATGAAGGGGCCTCGCTCGGCGTCGCGGACGTCCTCGCGGACCAGGCCCTGGCCCTCTCCGACCGCCCGTCCCTGGGCCTGCTGAACGCGATCTACGGCAAAGCCCACGTAGCCGCTCTGCGAGGCGACCGGGCGACCGCGCTCGACCTGGACGCCCAGGGCCGGCGCATCTTCGACACCGCCGGCTCCCACGAACAGACCTCCGACTACGCCGTCCCCTGGTGGCGACTCAACGTCCTCCGCTCCCTCCTCCTCGCCCGGCTCGGCGAAGAACACGCCGCGACCGACGCGCAGGACCAAGCCCTCGCGCAAGGGCAGCCGCGAATACCCGGAGCTGCCCGCCAACCCTGATGCGTTCGTATGGCTGCGGCTCTACCAGGAGGATGCCTGGAGGAAGGGCGTCCCTCGCGGCCGCCACCACCCGCTGTGGTGGACACTACGGCGCCCTTGGCGACCGCTGGAGTACAACGCGGCCCCGCATGATGTTCAACCGTGCCAATGAGCTCCTGGGCGCCAACTGGACCCTTCACGACCTGCGGCACACGGCGACGTTCCTGATGCTCGACGACCCCAACATGCCGCCGGTCTACGTGCAGAAGATCCTCGGCCACAAGTGCCTGTCGACCTTGGACACCTACAACCGTCCTACTAGAGACGACGTCATCGCCGCCGGGCTTGCCCACCATGCCCGTCAGGAGCAGCGCCGCAAGCAGCCGCCCGCCTCCGTTGACGAGCCGTCCTACAACCCCGACTCCTTGTCGATTCTCTTCGGGCGGGACGTGTCATGACCAGCGCTGCGACGCACATCATCTCGAGTTTTGTGCCGAAGAAGAGGAGCCTGGTGGGCGCCGAAGCGCTCGCCTTGATGAACCGGTTTCCACCTCGTCAAAGGCCGAGCACGTGGCCGGCGACGGCCTCCTCGCGCGCAGAAGTCCTGAAACGGATGGCTCGTCCGCCGCTGCGAGTCGCGGACAGCAGCGCTCAGGCAAATCGCATGTTCGGCGCACGCGTCGTGCTGGACTGGCTGGCAACCTTTCCCGGGGAGACCTGGCAGGAGCGATGGCAGGCGAGTCCTGCCCACGGCCAGCAGATTGCCTCCCCGGGGTGGAGGGATGCCTACGCGAAGTGGGCTCGCTCGGAATCACGCGTGTCCCGGCGCGAGACGCTCCTGGTCGGGGTCCTGGCACTCCTCTGCGCAGATGCTGTCAGACCCGACCCGGGCTTCCTCATCGGGTCCAGGTCGCGGCATCTCCGACCGGCTATGGAGGAGGCGCGTGACCCTGAAGGCTTCGCACGGCTGAGAGCGTCACTGCCGGCGGAGCTGTCGTCGGGTGATGGTTCGTCCGGGCTGAAGACCATCACGGAGATCACGGCTTGCCAGGGCGGGACCATCGAGGACATCGTCGTCGGTGACCTGTTGCTATGGCACCGCACGAACCGGACCAACAGCAATCGGCGGATCGAGCTCGCCTACACCTGGCTGCTCAATTTGGGCATCCTTCCCGCGGACGCACCGCACACGCTGTTCCGGATCTCGCACCGCACTGGGCAACTCACTGCTGCAGATCTCGTGGACCGTTACCAACTGCAGTGCCGGCCGGTCCGCGATCTGTTGGTCGCCTATCTTTCCCATCGGTCCGTAGGTCTTGACTTCACGTCTTTGATGGGGCTCACGAACTCGCTGGCGCTTCGGTTCTGGGACGACCTGGAGCAGCATCATCCGGGCGTCGACTCTCTGCGGCTGCCCGCCGAGGTGATCACTGCCTGGAAGATCCGACTGGCCACGAAGACCGCCCGCAAGCGTCTGCCCGATGGCTCCTTCCGCGAGTTCACCGAACCGCGCAGGAACGCAACTGCCATCAAGACCCAGGTCAGGGCCCTGTACTTGGACCTGGCGGAGTGGGCAGTGGAAGATCCCGGCCAGTGGGCTGCTTGGGTCGCTCCCTGCCCGATCAGTGAAGCCGAGTGCTCGACAGCAAAGGCTGACCGCCAGCTCAAGGCCCGAATGGACCAACGCACTCGTGAGCGCCTTCCCGCACTGCCCACGCTGGTGCAGACAGCTGGCCGTCTTCTGAGGGAGGCCACAGCTCGGATTGATGCGCTCAATGCCGCGCCGCTCAACTCGACATTCACCGTCTTGGGCGAGACGTTCACCGTCCCTCGTTCGAGTAAGCGCGCGGACGGGCGCCCAGTCCATGCCTGGGACGCCCGCGGCCGCCGGCGATCGTTCGCGGGCGAGGAGCGGAGGGCATTCTGGGCATGGGCAGCTATCGAGGTCTTGCGGCACACCGGCATCCGCATCGAGGAACTCCTTGAGTTGGGGCATCACAGCATCATCAGTTACAAGCTGCCCACCACCGGCCAGGTCGTCCCGCTCTTACAGATTGCCCCGTCGAAGACAGACCAGGAGCGGCTCGTCCTGGTCACACCGGAACTGGCCGACGTCCTGAGCACAGTCGTCTCCCGACTCCGTGCCGCCAACGGTCGCGTTCCCTGGTTCGCAGCTACGACCACTACGAACGGGTCTGGAATCCGCCGATGCCGTTGCTGATCCAAGATCGGGTGTCTGGATCGCCGCGTCTGCTGTCTGCGACGACGATCCGCAGGGGACTCGACGCGACTCTGCTGGCTTCGGGTTTGGTGGACAGCGCAGGCGACCCCCTCATCTTCCAGCCCCACGACTTCCGTCGAATCTTCATCACAGACTCCATCCTCGCTGGCCTACCGCCCCACATCGCGCAGGTCATCGCTGGGCACGACCACATCGGGACCACAATGGGATACGCCGCTATCTACCCGACGGACGCCATCGAGGCCCATCGAGCGTTCATCGCCCGGCGCCGGACCCTGCAGCCTGTCGAGGAATACCGCACCGTCACCCCGGAGGAATGGGACGAGTTCCTTGGGCATTTCGAGCGCCGCAAGATCGCCCTGGGCGACTGCGCCGCGCATACGGAACCGATTGTGCTCATGAGCACGCCTGTGTCCGTTGTCCCGTACTCATCATTCACGCGACAGAACGTCCGCGGCTCATCGAGATCCGCGACAACCTCCTCTCACGCATCCTGGAAGCCGAACGCGAGGGTTGGCTTGGCGAGATCGAAGGCTTGCAGAGCAGCCTGGGTCACGCCGAGGAGAAGCTCGCCCAGCTCGATGCCCAGATCTCCCGGCAGCAGCAGTCCGTTGACCTGGGCATTCCTTCCTTCCGGGAGATCGTTGCTCGCACCACTGCGGTGGCCGCACCACCGGAGTCTTCGTGACCTGGACGGTTGCCGTCTCCGGCGATGCTCGGAAGGTCTGCACCGATCGAAACCGATCGGCCAACACGACGCTTCAGCACGCGGATGACCTACACCACCCCAGGCCACGCTCTACGGGCGGCGGGCCAGCAAGTGTGTGTCGAGGAAGCCCCGCTCAGAGGCCGGGTCGTGGAGCAACCGAGCCACCGTGACGAGCCCGGCCCCGGTCAGCAACTCGGCAACCTGCTCCGCCGGCCAGCTATAGCCAGGCGCCACCTTGTGATCGAAGCGGACCGGCTCCGGCCCCTCGGTCCCATAGCGCGAGTACCAAGGCCCGGCTCTGAGGCCGCCCTAAATCGCCGAATTCTTATTACACGCTACAACGAGTACCGAAGTAATGGGACGTGATCCGCATAACCTTATACCGATCCGCCATCGACATCAGATATTCGAGTGCTTCAGGTCGACATATACCAGCATCCCGAAATGACCTCTCTACTGAGGGGCCAAGGACGCGGCTTGAGCTGGCCAACCCAAAAATCGCTAACGCACTTACCGCATCCGGGTTTCGGCCAAGTAGTCCGTAGAACCCCATCAGCTCCATCGAGCCCCATAGAGTCTCCAATTGATCCGACGGGACATAGAGTAGAGCGTAGGGTTGGTAGATCGCGTTGAGCCGGTCACGAGTTTGCCCCAGGTATCCCCACAAGTGACTCAGTGCACGCAGGCCGTTGATCTTTTCAGCGTTTTCGTGAATTATCGAATTAATATTACTGCCGACACGTCTTCCTATCAAGGCATGCTTCAGGTTAGCGTTTTCGTGATTCTCCAATGGTGGGACAGTCGACCAAGCCAGAAGGTCCGAGTTACCTTCAACGGCATTTACCTGCCTGCCACCCCGAAGCGATAGAAAAACGCACAGCGTAGCGTCGGTTGCTCCGTGGGCTTGTGCTGCTTTACCGAAAGTAGGGAAGGACAACAGTTTACGCCCGTTTATCATAACCGTCAGCCCATCATCGGCCACGACACTGCACGGGAGGCTGCCAATCGACATGAGGTCTCTCCCCTGCTGCATCGAGTGATACAAAACAGTGAGGAGCTGTGACTTTGTACGGAACACAACCTCAGAGTCCGTATCCACCAAAATTCCTTTGAAGGCATCCTGCCAGATCTGCTGAAAGGCATCTCGCGGATTTTCCGAAACACGGACTGCCGCCCCTGCCCATGGCCCATTTGAGGGAACTGCGGATGCCGCTTCCAGATAGCCATCGCGAAGCTGAGAGGCTGCACTAGCCGAGAAAATGTATTCCAAGCGGGCTTGGAAATAGCGCGACATTTCAGTCAGCGAACCGGGGGCCACAGGCGTCGAATCCAACAGCATCGTCACAAATTCCGGATCTTCATAGAACCAGTGATATACCTGCAGAAGGAATCGGTCCGAAGTCCAAAATTCGCCATCCTCCTGCAAGAAGCGACGCCACAGCGATTTCACTGTCAAGTAGCCGGCCAGATATCCTTCACTCGAATCACAGGACAAGGGTTGAGCCAACAAGTCCTCTTTGCGCCGACGCATTTTATCCGACAGGCGCGTATGCCCGAGGTGGACCCATGCAAGCCGGGTATCGTCGTTCCGGCTGCCCTCGGTCTTTCCTTGGTTGGCGAACTTCACACCCCACCTGAGAGGTGCTGTCATCATCCTGGCGGTCGAAGTGGGGTACAGGTCGAACTCGGCAAACAGCGCCATACCCTCCGCCAAAGGGCGCATCAATTCTAAGGCTACTTGCGCCCTAGCCATACTTTCAACCGCGAGTAATTCGCGTTCTCTCCGCTCCTCAGCGGAGGGCGCCTCGATTGCTCGCAGTGCCTGCACGCAGCCCCGCATTTGCAGTACAGCTACGGCTGTCCCAACTGGAGAGGTGAAGCACCAATGGTGCGTGGCTTCGTGCAGGAACACCGGCAGAAATTCATAGGGTGGAGCGCCCGTCGATCCTGCGAATTCAAGAAGCCAACGCTCTGTCTCAGCGGGAGAAAGTACCGTGTGATTGGAGAATGCGTCAGTAACGTTACGCATGATGCTCTCCCTGAATCATTCGGAGGAGCTATCTTCCACAGAGGTATTGCTTTGTAGCAGGCTGGAGATTATTTGCGCCGCCTCGGACTGAGGATTCTCACTGTCGCGCAAATCAATCTTCAGCACTTGTCGATGCCAGCCGCTACCATCAGCAGATTCAACGTCGATTTCCATAACGGCATGGCGGCGCCTCTTTACTATCCATGCAGTTAGGACTGGAAGAGTAGCCGCATAGAGAGTCAAGATCGCCTGCCAGGTACCCAAGTCACCATGCTGGCCACCGGACAAGCTCTCTTCTTGTGCCGCCTCGATGTCCTTCGAAGGGAAAGCCTCAGAAAGCTCATACACTTCAAGCCTGGTAAGGCCAATCAGTCGAACCTGGTCGCCTGCTTCACCCATGCGAGCCCCCCACACCTTGCGGCACCTGGCAATTCCGGCCTCGCTAAGTCTCCGACCCATGTCACCGACTTGCAAGACTGCAGCACTTCGAAACTTTGGTCGTGGTCGCCTACGCGTGCGTGTCTGCCCAGCGGAAGGCTTGACCTGGCATATGCCACTATCCACGTGGACCGGCACGACCAAACACCAGGAGACTCACCCAGGAGTCAACACGCCGACTTGACAGGGAACACCCGCGCCGCTCGCAGCCGTTCTCCGGCCTCAGCCGGCCCTCTCCTCGAGACTGATCGTCCCGTCACCCGATCACGGGACGCCATCGATAGTTCGGAGAAGGTGTCAGGACACCCAGCGGCACCCGTGGACACCAGGGTGGAACTATGGGGGGAAACAAGGAGGGAACCGGTTCCGCAGCTCCACCCACATCTCCCCTGTTCAGCCCCCGAATTCCAGCCGGTGACTAGCCCGACTTTCTGCCTCTGCCTGGGAGGGGTGAAGGGCGGGAGCGGGAGGAGCGTGCGGGCGGGTGCTGGCGGGGCCGTGAGAGACCGTCAGGGCCTCTTTGGATCCCCAGGACGCCGCGAACCGTACGCCGGTCCACGGTTGTCCGGGGCCGGCGGCGGCCAGGTGCTCGCCGACCTGCCGGGAGGCCTCCGGGCAAAGCGGTACGGTGCGGCCGACCGCGCGCAGTCGGCCCGTCTGGTCGTGGCGGCCGAGGATCAGGAGCTGCGGGCGGTTCAGGGTTCCGGGGATGGCGCCGATGACCGCTGCGGTGGTGTCCCGTCTTCGGATCTTGGTCCTTCTCTGCACCAAGTGGACATGCGTGTCGATGTTGGGGGGATCAGCCAGCAGCTGGCTTGAGGTCGAGCACGACCATCTTGTCCATCCGGTAACTGTCCAGGTCTGGGTTGTGCCACGACTCACCTGCACGGATCTGGTGGAACCTGAACGTCGCGTTGGTTTCGTTCGCTCCGACGATGCAGCGCACCGGGCCTGGGTGGTCCAGTTTGGTGATGAGCCGGCAGAACTCCATGGCGAATGCGATCCCGTGAAGGAGAAGGATTCGCTGATCATCCTCCAAGATCTGCGGGGTGTCATCGTTGATCTGAACATCGACGGGGACGTGGTCCTCCAGGTGGAAGGAGCTGTCAGCGCACTCCCAACCCGTGAGGTCTCCGAAGAACGAGGGAGCGCCGTTGGCGTCGCCTGTCGAGTTGGCCCAGGTGAGTACATCTCCTCGGCGGGTGATCCCTTCTGTAAGCAGGCCACGCAGGCCGAGGGCAAGGCCACCGGGTGGCGTCAGGTTGACCCCACCTGCAAACACGAGAATCTCGGCCGCAGCATCGTTCATCGTCAGCGACAGCATGTGGCTCATGATCGCAGTCAACGGCTGAACTCATTGCCGAGTAAGCGGCCCGTGATCTCGCACACCGCTGCCATGGCTGGCGGTGCCCGATGATGACGGTCGAGCAGCTCGCGACGCTGGCGACGTTCGGCTCGACCTGGGCCGTGCTGGCGGTCGGCCACAACATGGCGGAACACGTCTTCGGCCAGAGTGACCACCAGGCGGCAAACAAGGGGGCGCCGACGGTCGAGGACGTGGCCGCTGGGGCGAGCCCGCCGCGGGGAGGGGCCGCCTGCCTGGCCCACGTCGGCCGGTACCACCTGGTCCTCGCCGCGCGTCTCGCCCTGGTGCGGCTGTTCATCCCGCAGCCCCCGGCGGGGGCCCGAGTTAGTGCAGTCAACTGACCACCCCCTGTACGCCGGGAGGTAGCGGCTGGTCAGGGGCTTGACCACGATCCCCTCGACACCGGAGACGTCGGTCCAGGTCTGGAGCCCTTCCCGGGCCTTGGCCAGGTCGGTGGTCATCGGACACGGCGTCCAGGGGGCCGTCAGGGCGTGGTCGGTGAACAGCTGCTCCAGGAGCGCGCCGCTCCCTATACGGGTGTGTCAGCAGCTCCTTGCCGTCCAGCTGCAAGACGTCGAAGGCGGAAGCGCGCAGGTTCGCAGAATCTCGGTCCCGCGGAAAGGGGAACTCGCGTGTTGGTCGGATTTCTCGGCGGCATCGCGCACGGGTTAGGGGCATGCACCGGCTACGGCTCCAGGTACCGTCGGCTTGCTTCATCGATCGTGGCTTGGAGCTCCCTTCGAGACCGCTGATAGATTCCTGCGATGAGCGAGCAACTGCCCAGCGGCGGCATCGAACTGTCACCCGACGAGAGCGAATCCCTCCACACCAGGTGGTCTTCCTGCTGGACCCCGAGTGAGGTCGCGCAGCAGTTGGCCGGGATCGGCACGCCCTGGTACGTGGCCGCGGGCTGGGCGCTGGACCTGTTCCGTGGCAGGCAGACGCGCGCGCATGGAGACATCGAGATCGCGATTCCGGCCGCGAGCTTTCCCGAGGTCCGCCACCGCTTCCCCGGATATGTCTTCGACGCGGCAGGCAGCGGCCGGATCTGGGAGTACGCCACACCGGAGGTGCTGGCCGCCGTACATCAGACATGGCTCCGCGATCCGGCCACCGGCAACTACCTGCTCGACGTGTTCCGCGAACCGCACGACGGCGACACCTGGATCTGCCGACGCGATGAGAGGATCCGGCTTCCCTACCGCGACATCATCCACCACACCCAAGACGGCATCCCGTATCTGGCGCCCGAACTGGTACTGCTGTTCAAGGCCAAGCACGCCCGCAGAAAAGATCAAGCAGACTTCGACACGACCGTCCCACACATGTCCCCGGCTCAGCGCGAGACCCTGGCCGAGCTACTCGAGCGCGTACACCCGGGGCATCCCTGGATTGCGGATCTGTAGCTGGCTACTGGTGCGCTCGCTCAACAGTCGATGGCTCCCCGAGGAAGTCAGTCTGCGCCCACCCACCCGGCCATGTGAAAGCCGGTCAGGGCGTGGGCTGCGGACGGGCTGAACAGCGCCTCCCGGCTCAGCGGATCCGGGGCAGCGCCTAGTCGGGGTGCGCGGTGTGGACGTAGCGGACGGCGGTGCCGGGATGGATGCCGAACAGGTGCACCAGGTGTACCGGGTCGGCGGTTTGTCGGGCCTCGTCCAGCACGCGGTCGCTCCGCATCTGGCGCGGGGTGATTCCGGTGTGGTCGAACGCGCGGCGCAGTGCGCAGTGGCTGACGGGCGGGAGAGCGGGGGGTGCGCCGAGTACGTCGTCACCAGCAGGTGCGGGTGGGGGATGCGGGCCACTGTCATGCCGTTCCTGGAGCCACTCGTCCAGGAGGCGGTGGGTCAGCGTGTCGAGATAGACCGTGTGCAACCGGCCGGGCACACGGGGGAACTGGGTTGCGAGGCGGTCGCGAGCCGCGGTGGAATCGGGCGGGCTGTGCAGCTGCGGCCCAGACGGAGAGGGATCGGTTCATGGACGCGACGACAGCGCTCGACAGCGTGCTGCAGCAGACGCACGTGGTCCAGGTGAGCTCGGTGAGCGGGTTCGGGAGCGACGGAGAGATCCGGGTGGATCTCTCCGATCCGGCGGAGTCAGCCCAGCTCAGGATGGCCATGACGGTGGAATCGCTGCCCGGGTTCCACTGCATGTGCCTCGGGGACGTCCGCTTCGAGGTGTTCGACCGGGACGGTGGGCGGCTTGCAGTCCTCGTCCTGCACCACGGGGCGACACTGAGGTGGGGACAGTGGGAGGGCGACGCCGTCCTCGCCGACGGCCGCCTGCTCCTGGCCTGGCTGGACAGGCACGGCATGCCCGGCCCCATGCAACAGTTCGAGGCCGACCGGCAACGAGCGGAAGGGGCCGAAGAGGAGCGCAACTGGCTGGCCGCGATGCCCGCCGGACTGGAGGGGTTCGCCAACCGGATCCTCGACCTCTCCCGCACCGGCGGCAGTCCCTCCCCCGAATTGCTCGCGATACTCACGGACCGACTGCAACTGACGTTCCCCGACCCGGTGGAGCGAGTGCTGGCCCTGCTCGACTGGTACGGCTCCGGCAACGGGCGCTGCTCAGGCTACCCCGTCCACGAGGGCGTGCCTGGCGAACTGCTCGGCAGGGTGCCGATCGCCGACCTGCTTGCCGGGCTGGCTGACCCGCGGGCCGAGGAGCGGCACGACGCCGGGGCCGTGCGGCATCTGGTGGGCTGGAAGACTCGCCCGCGCCAGAAGCGGGACGTTGCCGGCCTGCCCGAACCGCTACGCGCCCGATTGCTGGCGCACGCCCGCCACTCTGGAGACTCCGACAAGCAGGACCGCGCAGAACGGTGGTTGGCGCCCCCGCGGGCCTGAGACCCGTCAGAGCGTTCAGTTGCTGGCGAAGGCGACGCGCTCAGCAACAGAGAGGGAACGTGGGCACCCTAGCTCGTAGCAGCCGGAGAGTCACCGAGTTCTTGCCGCACCAAGCCCGAGACCAATCCAGGGAATAGTGCACGGTCGGAATAGCCCCCTCCCGCCAGTGATCAAGCACCTCCAGCGCGGCTGCCTTACCCTCCAGCGCACCCTCGACGGCACCGTTCTACCGCCACCGCCACCGCCTGCACAGCCTCGCCTTCAAGGGCGAAGACGCCCACGGCGCACCGGCCACCTGGATCGTCACCGCCCCGGTCGCCCGAGCCATCGCCGTTCTTGAACGCCTCCAGCCCGAAGGCCAGCCCTACCTATAAAACTGCCGGACGTTGGTTACACATGGGTCTCCGAGTAGACGGAGGTCCGCCATGCCCCCTTCGCCGCAACAGCGGCAAGACCGTCAGGCCCAGCACCGCCTGGCGGTCCTGCGACACGCCGAAGAAGTCACGGGGAACGTTGCGCTGACCTGCCGGTACTACGGCATCAGCCGGACTTGCTTTTACAAGTGGCAGCGCCGATACGAGGACGAAGGCCTCGACGGCCTGCGCGACCGGTCAAGCAAGCCGCATCACTGTCCTCACGCCACCGAGGACGACGTGGTGAACAAGATCGTCTACCTCCGGCAGCGCTACCACTTCGGTCCGATGAAGATCAAGATGTACCTCAAGCGGTACCACGACATCGACATCGCCTGTTCAGCCGTCTACCGCATCCTCACGAAGCTCGGGCTGAACCGGCTGCCGGCCTCCCAGCGCTACCAGCGGCACGACAAGCGCTACACCCGCTACGAGAAGCAGCTGCCCGGCAACCGCGTCCAGATCGACGTCAAGTTCATCGAACCAATCGGTCTCCCCGAGCAGGCTCCCGCGACAGTGCCGGTGACCGGGCCACTTCCCAAACGGCGACGCCGGGCGAAGTACTACCAGTTCACCGCCATCGATGACTGCACCCGGCTGCGGGTCCTGCGGATCTACCCGCGGTGCGACCAAAAGACCGCCGTCCAGTTCCTCGACTACGTCCTCGAGCGCCTGCCGTTCCGCATCGAAGTCATTCAGACCGACAACGGCGCGGAGTTCCAGTCCGCCTTCCACTGGCACGTCCTCGACAAGGGCATCGCCCACACCTACATCAAACCCGCATCACCGCACCTCAACGGCAAAGTCGAACGCTCCCACCGCATCGACGCAGAAGAGTTCTACCGCATGCTCGACGGCATCGTCATCGACGACACAGGCGTCTTCAACGACAGGCTGCGAGAGTGGGAGGACTACTACAACTACCACCGCCCCCACGGCGCCCTCGGCGGCCAGACACCCTACGAACGCCTCAAGCAGAAAACCGAGGCCCCGGTGTAATCAAGCTCCGGCAGTCACACACCTAGCCGCTGACCGCACCCGCACTATCAACCGGCTCAGGTCCCTATTGACCAGCATGCTCCCGGCCCTCGAACGGGCTATCGACCTCGGCGGGCAACACCGGCCCCCTGACCTTGTTGAGCGGCTACCAGACACCCGCCGCAATCCGTCGGGCAGGAACCCGACGTCTGACGACTTGGCTCGCCAATCGGAAGGTCCGCAACCCGGAGGCCCTCGCGGCGAAAGCCGTCGAGGCCGCCGACCGCCAGCACACCGCAGTCTCAGGCGAGCGGGCCATCACCAGGATGGTGCACACCCTCGCGCAAGAGGTGAGTGCCCTCAACGAAAAGATCAACGCGACCGACAAGCTAATCGAGGGCCGCTTTCGAGAGCACGAACTCGCCGAGGTGATCCTGTCCATCCCAGGCATCGGACCGACCCTGGGCGCCGAGTTCCTGGCCGGCATCGGCGGCAGCATGGACGCCTTCCCCACCGCCGACCGGCTCGCGTCCTTCGCCGGGGTAGCCCCTGTGCCGCGCGATTCCGGCCAGGTCAGCGGCAACCTGCACCGCCCACAGGGGTACCACCGGCGCGTGCAACGTGTCTTCTACACCTCCGCGCTGATCAGCATCCGCACCGACCCCAATTCGCGCCGCTTCTACGACAGAAAGCGAGCCGAAGGCAAGCGTCACATCCAGGCCGTGCTCGCCCTCGCCCGCCGTCGCGTCAATGTCTTCTGGGCGCTAATTCGTGACCGACGGTGCTACACCATCACTCCCCCAGTCCCTCAGGCCGCTTGACTTCCAGATTGGGAAGCACAGCGCCCAGGGCGGCGGCAGGGCGTGGTTGGTGAACAGCTGCTCCAGGAGCGCGCGCCGCTCCATGTACGGGCGTCCAGCGCGAGGCTCACCCCTCCCACGCGTTCCTCTACAACCACCCTGACCTGCGAGGACACATCGAACGACTCCGGGCTCAAGCCCGGCCCGTTCCTGCACCGACGCCTCCGGCCGACGAGCAGAGCACCCTCGTCCTCGCGCTGACCAGCCAGATCACCCGCCTGAAGAAGCAGCACTGAGAGGAAGTACAGGCCCTGCGAGACGCGCTCGAACAAGCCCACGGCGACAACCTCGAGCTCCGCCGTGAACTCGACCGCCGCGGTCGCGAACGACCAGACCTCAGGAGCAGGGGTCCTGCTGACAGATCAGTCCGCGCGTTCCAGCCCAAGGGCGCTACCCACCGGGATCGCTCGCCACATCGCGCTGACCTGCGGAAGCGACTCGATGAACGTGGCGATCTGGGCCAGCGCTGCGGCCCGTTCAGGACCGATGGGATCAAAGTCAAAGCCCATGCTGTTAGTCCAGGCCATATCGCCCAGGTCGACCCAGGCCGGAGCATCAGCGAAGAACAGCTCAAGCTCTACGCTCCAGTGCTGCGGCTGCCAGAACTCGTCATCCTGGTCACCCTCGTCACTCACCCGAAACTGCCTGGTGAAGACCAGTGCAGGGCGGTCATCATTCCAGCTCCACCGACCCCACTGCACGATGAACCCGTCGCCGTCATCCTCTGCAGGCTCAATCCCATAGATCTCCCCCTGGACGAACTCCTGGAACGCAGACCAGGCCCGCGCAACGTCTCCGACCGCATCCGGGTCGAGTCCATGACGCCGAAGGATCAGCGCGAACATCTGAGGACTGTTCCTCCAGTGCGTGGCCATGCCGGATGCTAACCGATCCCCGCCGGCGCCAAGACGGCACCAAGCAACAGACCACCAGAAGGGCGCGACAATGCACCGTGCTCGGGCTCGTTGCAGCTATCGCAACAACATCCCGACAAGACCAGCATGCCGGAGACGAGTTCATCCAAGGACACGCCGGGCTCGGCCGACGACGTTTCGTGGGCCGCTTTGCTCCGGCGGCCATGGTCGACCGCGTACCGTCGCACACTGGATGCGGGGCCTCCAACCGGAGGCCCCGCAACTGCTCTGTACAGGCCCTGTTATCAGGGTGCCAGGATCTCGTCCGGGCTGCTTCGCGTGCAGGCGGTCAGCTCGTGGATGACGGCGCGGTCTGCGTTTACTCTGGCGCGGAACCGTCCAGCCTCCAACGAGAGGTGCACCGGCGTTGCGGGTCCGACGCAAAGTGTGATGCTGCCTGCTGGATTGCTGTTGCGTTGAGCCTCCAGAGCCGACTCGGCACCGAGGAGGGCGAGTTCCACCTGGACGGTGTTGAAGCCACTCTTGCGCCATTCGTCGGGCGGGTCGGCCGGGTAGGTTGGCAAATCGAATCGGATGAGGAATGAGGGCCCGTCCCAGTGCCAGCGGACCTCGTGCACGAAAATCCCGTCGAGTTCCGGGACAGCTTGCTCTCCATAGATCTCCAGGAGGATTTCGGGGTTATCGACGAATTCTACCCAGCTCTGCCTTCCGGGGGCCTCGTCCTGAGGAGATGGAATCTCCTCAGGACGAGGCCCCCGGACCCGCTCGATCAGGCGCAGCTCACTGGCACCGAACTTTGCGTAGTTCTGCCGCGCCTCGCGGAGTGTTACGTGGTTGGGGCCGCCAACATACCGGTCCGGATCCCGATAGTCCCCACCATCGTCCTGCCATCCACAGACAGGGCAGATTTCGTGGTACCCCTTGACTCGAACCGTCATGTACCCGCAGACAATGCAAGGCGAGGTGCGCACCGTCACCATCCCTCCGTTCCTGGCTGTTCGTCCCAATAACGCTGCGCATTTGCAGCAGATTTGGTTCCGTCTCGGCGAATCCTACTGTCGAAATACGTAATGGTTTTTCCGGTCTTCAGATCCGTGGTTCCAAATTCGTTGGTCGTGGGATTCCAGCGATAAACTTGGCCCTCAATCATGGACTCTTTCACCCTGGCACCTGGGGTCTTCGGACCGGCCAGGAAGTCATGCGCCGCCAGAGCATAGTCTTCCTCGTCGTAGATGTTCATGTCGCGGCCGTGGCGGCCGTAGTGGTCGTTCAAACTGGCCGGGCTGGTCCAGGTGGCCTTCGCCTGTTGTGTCTGGGCGTCGATGTCGTCGCAGTCCGGGTCCGGCGCCAATCCGAGCAGGTCGAACCTGGTGAGCGGGTTGTGGACGTACGCGACGGGATTGGGAGCCGGCCGCAGCCCCAGGGGATCCGGGGAGAAGTAGCGCGCGGTTTCGGGATCGCAGGTGCGGAAGTAGTTGTGGTGGAGGCCGGATTCCGCATCGAAGTACTGGCCGGGAAGGCGCAGAGGCGTGTATGCCCTCGCGTCGGGGTTCCACGTGGTCGTGCCCCAGAGGGTGCGGCAGGTACGCCACGCGACCTGCCCGTCCTCGCCCACCCGTTCTCGCGGCGTGCCGATCAGATCGGTGACGATCGCGAAGAATCGCTCGTCCACCACCGCCTGCGAAGCACCCTTCATGCGCTCCGTCTGAGTCAGCGGTTGGTGGCCGTCGTGGTCCCAGGTGAGGGTCACCGCCACCGGGGTGTCCGGGCCTCCCGCCGTGCTCTGCTCGCAGAGCATCGTGCCGTCCCAGGTGAAGACCGTCTCCTCCACGGCCTCCGGTCCGCCGTCCGCCGCCAGGCGCTGCTTGGCGGTACGCCGTCCCAGGGCGTCGTACTGGCAGCGCCAGCACGTACCGTCCGGGGTCACGACCAGCGCCAGCCGGTCTTCTGCGTCCCACTCGTACCGCCAGGTGTCGGGCTTGCGCGAGAGCCGCGTCTCCTGCCGCAGGATGACGCGGCCCCGTTCGTCGTGCTCGTCGCGCACAGCGCCCGCACGCATGATCCCGGGGCCCGTGTAGGCGCGCTCCCCACGTGCCTCCGCCCCCGGGTGGTCGTCCGGCCACGAGGCCCAGGCTGGTTGCCCATCTCGTCGTAGGCGTACCGCTCCGACCAGTTGTTGGCCCCTACCGCCGTCACCCGGCCGGCTGCATCGAGGGAGTACGGCCGGCCGCCGTTCAGGACGTCCTCGATGCCTGTCAGGAGGCCGTCAGTCCGGTAGCCGTAGCCACGTCGCTGGAGCGCCACGCCATTCGAGTTGCGTACTTGTTGGCCGGTGAGCCGACCGAGCGCGTCGAACTCCTGGTCCAACGTGACGGCCGAACCGACCGCACGGTGTACCTCGTGTCCTGCCGCGTCGCGCCCGAAGGTGATGGTCCGCCCGCCCGTGGTGAGCTTGCTGCGGCGGCCGTCCGCAGCGAATGCCCGACGGCTCTCCGCACCCGAAGGGGTCGTTCGTCCTGCGCGTCTGCCGAGGTCGTCGTACGCGTATGTGAGGGTCCGGCCGTCCGCGGTCTCCGACAGCAGCCGCCCGTGCCGGTCCCGCAGCCTGAGGGTCTCAGATCCGTCGGGAGCTGAAGCGAGCATGATTAGCATCGAGATTCGGGGCCACGAGAAAGCTGCGCTCGAAGCGGCGCACCGGCTCTCCACCCTGCTCCTGTCCATCGGGCCCTGTCGGCTGCGGCGTACGCCCGGAGAGGACGAAGTAAAGGCTCTCGTCCACGCGGACGTCAGCAGGGGTGCGGGTGAGGGCGGCTATCTCGACCCTGAGGAGACGGAGAGTGCAGACTCGTTTCTGTGGTGGATCCGGCCGCCCGCACGGGTGAGTTGTCGGACGAAGGCCTGTCGGAGCGGGGGTCGGGCCCGCTAGGCCGTCTCTTCCGGGTCTTCCTCCCGGGCCTGCCCGCGGAAGGCCCCGGGCGGCAGGCCGTAGGCCTCGCGGAACGCCCGGCTGAACGCGGACGCGTGCCGGAAGCCCCGCCGGGCGCCGATGACGTGCACGGGCACCTCCTGGTGCAGCGGGTCCGCCAGGTCCTGGCGTGCCCGCGCGAGCCGCTGGCCTTGAAGGAAGGCCGCGACCGTCGCCCCGTCCCCCTCCTGCTGGAACACCCGGTGGAGATAGCTGACGGAGATGTGGTGGGCGGCGGCGATCGCGGGGACGTCCAGCAGCGGATCGTCGGCGTTGTCCCGGATGAAGGCCATCACGCGGAGTGCCAGGGCGCGCCGGTGCGTCTCCGGGGTCAAGGACCGGTCCGCTTCGAGGACGCCGGCGAAGAGCGAGGCGACGAGATCGGCCAGTACGCCGCTCAGGCGCGGGCCCTCGGCCGGCCGGTAGGACCGGCTGTCCTTGGTCACCTGGTCGAGGAAGGTGGCCAGCAGGGCCCCCATTCCCTCCCGGGCCGAGATGCGCTTGCCGATGACCCGGCCAGCGGTTTGCGGGGGCAGCGGCAGCAGCGCCTTGGGTACCTCGACCCCGATGATCTCGACGGAATGCGGGCCGGAACTGATCTCGAACGGCCGTGACGTGTCACTGGTGTGGATGTCGAACACACCGTGCACCACGGTGTCCTTGCCCAGCGTCACCGCTCCCGCCCCGCGTTTGATCAGCGAGAGGTGGAACGCCTCGGGGTCCGACCTCGCTATCAGCTTCGGTGTGCGCTGGAAGGTCAGGGGACGGCATTCCATCGGATAGACCGCGATCCCGCCGAGCGAGATGACGCGCTGGTTCACCCAGAAGTCGGCGGCGTACTCACTGCGCATCTCCATGGGCGCATGCGTCTCCGACATCAGGGCCCGCCAGCTCTCGAAACGGTCGGCGGGCGCTAGTTCCGCGCTGCGGAACGCTATCTCGGGCAGCATGATCACGGGTTTACACCGGCCGTGGCGGCCCGCGCAACAAGAGCCGGGGCCCCGGGGCGCGGACGGCGGGGCGACTCTCCGTCAAGACACTGTGCACGCCAGGCCAATGCGCGGTACTCCGGGGCTTGGCAGAGTGGGCGCCGGAAGGTCGGTGAGGGGACGGGAAACCAGAGCCCCCGCCGACGACCGGGGCCTCGCGGTCCCGGCACTGAGCTGACGCCGCCCGAGGACGGGGGTTTCGGGCGGCGTCAGCTCAGTGCCGTGACCAGGCCGTCTAGGCGGTTTCCTTCGGATCACCTCGCTGACCAGATGAAGATGGCAGCGAGGTGGAGTCCGGCGAGGTAGATGGTGGCGGTCTTGTCGTATCTGGCGGCCAGGCCGCGCCATTGCTTGAGCTAGTTGATGCAGCGTTCGACGGTGTTCCGCTGTTTGTAGGCCTCGCGGTCGAAGGCCGGAGGTCTGCCTCCGAGTCGGCCGAGCCGTTTGCGGTGGGCGGCTTGGTCGGCGGGCTGAGGAATCACCGCCCGAATCCCGCGGCGTCGAAGGTGGCAGCGGATCGCTCGGGACGAGTAGGCCTTGTGCGCCAAGACCACGTCCGGGTGTCGGCGTACTTCTGAAAGTGGCCCTGGCGAAATTTCCGTGAGGCTGGGGTGTGCCACCGTGCGCCGGTGGCGCTCTGTCACAGGTAGCGGCGTCGGAGTATCGCCATGTGGATGACGCGGTGGCGGAGCAGTGGGACTCTGGCGCGGCCGGCCATGATCCGTTTCTGGAGCTTCAGGTCGGTGATGCGGCCTTCGTTGACGCCGGAGTTGAATGGGGTGGTGATGCCCTGCACGACCGCGGGCTGGGTTGGTGCCGGTCCGCTGCTGGACGAAGACGAGCAGGAGGCGGAGCGCGTCGCGGTAGGCGGCGATGGTGCGGGGGCTGGCCTGGCGCTGGCGGGCGAGCCGGTCGGTGAAGAACGCCTGCAGGGTAGGTGCGATCAGAGTCACGGGCGGGCCGCCTTCCGGACGCCGTCGCGGCGGGCGGCGGCCAGCGCGAGCAGTTCCGGGGCCGCCGACCGATACCAGTAGGTGCAGGCCGGTTCGCGGTGTCCCATGTAAGTCGAGAGCGACGGGATCCTCGCCTGAATGTTGTCCTCTGTGCGATACCAGTGCAGCAGGGTGCGAACAGCGAAGGTATGTCGCAGTTCGTGCAGTCGCGGTCTGTGCGGGGCATCGAGGCCGACGCCGGCGGTGTCGACCAGAGCCCGGAACACCGGATGGATGCAGGCGTAGATCAGCCGCTTGGCGGTGAGGGAGATGAAGAGCGCGGGGTCCTTGGGCCTGGGCATCAACCTTTCGCGCAGGGTGTCGTACTCGCGCAGCGCGTTCGTGGCGCTGACCTGCAACGGGACCAGCCGGGACTTGCCGAACTTGGACTCGCGGATGTGCAGCACGCCCTCGGTCCAGTCGATGTCGTCGCGGTCCAGCTTGATGGCCTCGCCGATGCGCAGGCCGGACGCGGCCAGCAGCTTGATCAGCGTGTGATAGGTCGCCGCCCGCAACGGCTGAGGGATCATCTCCTTGGCCGCGGCCATGATCGCCGCGATGTCGGCGTCGGAGTAGAGGAAGATCTGACCCCGGCGCCGGTTGTAGGGCACCAGCCTCAGCGGCGGCACCTCGGTCGCCGGGTCGGTCCCGCTCAGATAGCGGGCGAACCCGCGGACAGCGGTGATCCGTCGAGGGCTGACCGTCGTGACCACCTCGGGCTCGCGGGTCTTGACCCAGTCCAGCGCGGCGGCAACGGTCACGGTCTGTTCGCCGAGGTTGTCCATGAAGCTCACGAAGTCCGGCAGCAGATAAGCCGCTTCTGCCATCTGGTGCCCCAGCGAACGGCGAAGCCGCAGGTAGTCATCAACCGCCTGGCGAAGATCGGTCACGCCGCCTGGAGCGTCTGCTCAACATCAACACGAACGTCTGAGCGAACTCGGCTTTTCTCAGGCAGAGTTCGGCACCGATAGCGTCGGGGGGGCACACCGTGCCCGGCGTGCCCCCCCGACGAGACAAGGATCTGCAATGCGCGTTTCCGTGATCGGCTGTGGTCACCTCGGCATCCCGCACGCTGCGGCCATGGCCGAGCTCGGCCACGAGGTCATCGGCGTGGACGTCGACCAGGCCAAGGTCGACCGGCTCAACGCCGGTCAGTGCCCCATCTATGAAACCGGGCTCCCCGAGCTCCTCGCCGTCCACACCGCGAGCGGACGCCTGCGTTTCACCACCGACATCCGTGAGGCCGCCGACTTTGCCGACCTGCACTTCATCGGCGTAGGCCCCCCCATCGACGCCGACGGCCGCTCCTACGACACCGCACAGGTCTACGGAGCTGTCCGCCAGCTCGCCCCTCCCCTGACGCGGCCGTGCACGATCGTCGGCAAGAGCACCGTCACCGTCGGCACCACCGCTCAGGTCACGGCTCTCGCCCAGCGCCTGGCCCCGGCCGGCCAGGACGTCGACGTCGTGTGGAACCCGGAGTTCCTGCGCGAGGGCCACGTGGTGCAGGACACCCTGCGCCCCGACCGTCTCATCGCCGGCGTCACCACCGCCGAGGGAGAAGAAGCGATCTGTGCCGTGTATGCGCCGATCCTGGACGCGGGTGTCCCGATCTTCGTCACCGACCCGCAGACCGCCGAACTCGCCAAGGGCGCCGCGAACACCTTCCTCGGCCTGAAGATCAGTTACATCAACCGTCAATCACATCAAGATGGTCGAACGCCAGATGTTCGGACGAGCCGAGCTCCCCCTGCTCCGCAAACGCGTCCTTCTCACAGCCGCAGCAAACTGGTGACCCGGAGCCAGGACTTTCAGACCGCTGCGGCATGCTCGCCAGCATGGACGAAGACGCCTTCTGGCAGCTCATAGAGGACTGCAGGCCCACGGAACCTGACCCGGACGCCGAACTCCTTGCAGCCACACTCACCGAGCGGCTTGCCCGGTCACCGTTGTCACTGGTCATCGGCTTTGCCGAACAACTGTCATGGGCTCTCTACCGGCCTTCACTCCTTACACCATCGACCTCATCTGGGCCGAGCCCCTCCTCTACACACCGGACCGGGCATACAAGCGCATTACAGGGGAGGAATGGGGCCGCGATACCCGCTACTCCTACGAATCCTGCTCCAACACTGAGGGCTGGGGTGATCGAACACCATGGCCTGCAGGCGGTGACGAACTCCAGGGTCGGTGATCGTCCTCACGGAATGTGTGCCAGAACCTGCTTCTGACCTACGCAGCCACGGGGCGGAAGCCCGGACGCTGGACTAGGCCATGTCTTTCGGGTCATGGCAGGGCCCGGCTCGTCCGCTCCGGCGGGCCGTCGCTCGTCCGGGGTTGGTCCGATGAGGCGGATCTACCGGTGGTTCGCGAGGGGACGCTCCGGGCGGCACTGAAGCCGAGGTTATGAATACATCACCCGATCATCCATCGGCATGACCCTCAGGAGCCACACGATGCGCCCCATCAGAGAAGCCTTTCTCGGCACGGCCACTGCGCTGATCGCCCTTCTCGCCTGCACCCCCGCTGCGGCGGCCGCCGGGACGGACAGCCATTCCGGCCACGACAAGGGCAAGGAGCGGGTCATCACGCTCACTGGCCGGCTCGCGCAGCAGTCGTTCTTCCCCGTCAACCCCAACGGCCCCGCCGCCCAGGGCGACCGGACCGTCTTCCGCTCGGTCCTCCTCGACGAGGACGACAACGAAGTCGGCGAGACCGGTGGAACCTGCACCACCACGCGGGTCACCGACGGCGGAGCCGAGGAGTGCATCGTGACCTACAACCTCCCGGGCGGCCAGCTCTCCGTCCAGGGGATGCTCTTCAACATCGTCCCCGGCCCGCCCGGAGAGTTCGACAACGGGATCACGGGCGGCACAGGGGAATTCGACCAGGCTCGTGGCTGGGTCCACGCCAGCCCGATCAAGGACGGCAAGAGACTCTTCACCATCCACCTCAAGCACTGACCGCCCCCGCCCCCGCCCAGCAGCGCGAGCGGACGTTCCCGGCGGGCCTGCAGCAGTGACCGGCGGGCGATGGAGCCTACTCAAGGAAGGCCGCGACGCCTGGCAGGACAAGGGCTGCTGCGCGCCGCCCAACGCCGAGGTCCCCTCCGCCGGCCCCAAGGCCGATGCGTGCGGCAACTGCCCGCCCGGATGCGACAGCTGCAACTAGACCGCCCGCAGACGCGGTGAGGGCCCCGGCCGCTACCGGGGCCCACACCCGTCGCCGGTTCCTAGGGGCTCCACCCACTGCGTGCACGAACAGTCATGTTCGACCGATTCCGATCGATGTCGGTGACCCAGGGTTAGGTCGGGCTCGCCGGTGCAGAACAGACTCATCGCTCGCCCCACGGCACGGTGCGGCGAGGAGCCCTCGATTGGAACGGAGACGCCCCGTGCGCCGTCGCATCGCTGTCCTGCTGTTCACCTTCCTGGTGTGGTTACTCCCCGCGTCACCGACGCACGCATGGGACCGGGACGGCATAGGTCTGCCGTCCACGGCCGTGGAATCCAGCGGGATCGTGTCCGTGGCTCGCTCCGCCGACCAATTGGACGTCGTCTGGATCCGAGCCGACGGAGCCGTCGCCACCGCCCACTGGAGCGACGGCCGCAGGGTGTGGGACCCACAACTCGCGGCCCCTGCCGGCTCGGCCGCCACGGGGTCGTTGAGCGGCGGGCTCGCCGTCGTGGCCCGCAACCCCAGCCATCTCGACGTGTTCTGGATCCGTCCCGACGGAGCCGTCGCGAGCAGTTGGTGGGACGCCGCCACCCGGCGGTGGGCGGCGCCGTTCACCATCGCCCCGGCCAGGGACGCCCTGCCGGGGACGCTGGCGGCCGTGGCCCGCAACCCCGACCAGCTCGACGTGTTCTGGATCGGCCCGGACCGTGCCATCGGCACCACCGCGTGGAACCCGCAGCACGGCTGGCTTCGCCCTTGGCCGCTCACCGCTCCCGCGGCTGCCCGCTATCCGGCAGGGGCGCTGTCGGTCCTGTCCCGGACGCGTGACCAGCTGGACCTGTTCTGGGTCCGCCCCGACGGCGGCGTCTCGACCGCGTGGTGGAACGCCCAAGCCAACTGGCCCTCCCGCTCGATCGCACCGGCCGGGCACGTTCTGATCGGGGACCGGACCACACCCCGGCGAGCGGCCCTGACCGCAGTGTCCCGCCGTCCCGACCAGCTCGACGTGTTCTGGATCGGCCCCGACGGAGGTATCGGCACCACCACATGGAATCCGCGGCTCAACTGGCCCTCGCCCTGGCCCATCACACCGCCCGGTGCGGCGCTCCCGGGAGCACTGTCAGCGACGGCCCGCACGGGAGCCCGGCTGGAGGTGGCCTGGATATCGCCACAGAACCGGCTTCAGACCCTGTCGTTCGACGAGGGCATTCCGGGCGGATGGTCCGGGCGAGCCGCCTCCGCCGCGGGAAGCGCGCTGCCCGGCGCGGTGAACCTGATCTCCCGCAGGCCCGATCGGCTCGACGCGTTCTGGGTACGGCCCAACCACACCGTGGGCACCGACTGGTGGAGCCCGGAGCACGTCAACGTCCACATCCGCCTAGTGGACCTGCCCCATGCGGACCTCGTCGAAGCCACCTACGACGGCGAGCGCATGGCGCAGGTCTTCCGCCAGGCCGAACTGCGGGTCGACAGGGTCACCGTCGAGCACATGACGCATTCCGATACCAAGACCACGTACAACGTGGGCGCCTGCGACCGCGACGAGGCCACCGACAACGGGCCCCTCACCACCGACCAGAAGGACCTCCTGCAGGACAGGCCCAATGTCCCGACCACTGACATCGTGCTCTACGTCGTGGACTTCCTCGCCCCGGCACACACCGTGGGCTGCGGCAACTACGTCCCCGGCCAGCCGGCCGCCATCGTCTCACTCGACGCGGGACCGCTCGACTGGGCACACGAGGTAGCCCATGTGCTCGGCCTAGAACACGTCAACGACAAGACCAACCTCATGTACCCCGACGACAGCCGATCCGGCACGCCCCTCCTCACCGCCCAGCAGAAGACCACCATGTACCAGAGCCCGCTCAGCTTGTCGTGACTGGCCATGGCGGCTTCGCTCAGGACGGTTTCCACACAAGCCAGCGACAGGCGGTCGAGGAAGTGGAGTCGGCTGGAGCCGGTGAGCGATCAGCAAACAGGGCGACCGGCGGGTCCTCACGGGAAAGGTCGGCCAAGGCCACACCCCACCGGGCACGGCCTTGGTTCTCGCTGCGGAACACCAACAGTTCGCCGGAAGGGTCGAGCAGCAGCTCGTCCGGCTCCAGCAACGGATTCTGCTGGGCGACCAGGTCACGCCGTCGACCGAACAACGCAAGTTTGGACATACGCGCGGCTCTCCTTGTACTGGGCATGAGACGTGGCGATCGATCCCCTTCCACGCTACGCCGGGACGGCCGGCCGGCCGGGCCACGTGGAGGGGCGGCGACTGTCCTCCGGGATCCGGCGGAAGCGGCCCCGTCTGGGGTGCCGCCCACGGGGACCGAGGCCCGCTTGACATCCGGTGTTACGCCCGTGCAACCACACCGATCTTCCAGGTATTGCGTTTGGCAGCCGCTGGTTACTGCATGACAGCCGTGAGCAAAAGCGCTGCCGTCCGCTTCCCTGGGCGCACAGTCGACCTCGCCCCCGACAGCGCCAGGTGGCAGGCTCTGGAAGTGGCTGTCTCGTCCAACGAAGAGCCCTGCACACGCAGAATCCGTACCTACTGGTCACCGGCTCATCAGAGTTGCCACCGGCCCGGCGGGGCGGCTCACATCCGTGACAACCTCGCCCCGGTCGGCCTCCTGCCGCGCATCCTGCGGTCCACACGGCTACTCACCCTCGCCGACGAACTCGTCCTCGTAGTGCACCGACTCCCGGAAGGCTCCGAGGACGACCGCCGCCGCCCGTACGGCGGGCAGTTCCTTGTCCCGGACGTCCCCGACGATCATCCGGACCCATACCGGGTCTGGACGGCGTCGTACAGGTAGCCGCCGATCTGCGCGCCCGTCTCGGCCGCCAGGTAGATGCCGACCGCCCGTACGGGGCCCAGCCGGTCCGGGACCGGCCACAGCAGCACTTCCTGGGAGGCCGCAGCGATCCGGCGGACCTGGTTGAGCTGGCTCTCCCGGCGCGTGCGGGCGGCGCGGCTCGTCGTGAAGCTCGCCGCCGTGACCAGGGACAGGGCGAGAGGTTGGCGTAGACCTGTTGGCCGCGTCAGGCGTGATTGTGGGTGGCGGTGATCGCGCTGACCACGACGGCCGGGCCCGCCGCCACGAGCGTGCCCCTGGGTCCCGTCGTCACCGCAGCCAGGGCGGGTGTCGCGACCAGCAGGGGCCCCGCATAGACGACGTGCGCGGGCGTGAGCTCGATCAGGAGCACCAGCAGGGCGATCGCGCAGGGCACGCACTCCGCGAGGACGAAGAGGACCTGGTGGTGACCGCCGGCTTCCGGTCCCGGGGGCGAGCGCACGGGCGCTCTCATGAGTGCAGCCTGCCCCTCCCGGACACGCGGACGCCACCCCGTGTCCCCGGTGGGCCGACGGGCGGGGCCGGGGCCACCCGAAGGGGCCACGCCGGGAACCCGTCTGCCCCGCTCGGCACGACACCGCCGCGCACTTAGGGAAACCTCGTGGGGAGTGCAAGGAAGCCCCCGGAAGCCCCCTTCGTGAAGAGGCACGCATGGACGAGGTCGAGCGGTACGAGCGATACGTCGGCGGCAGCCCGGAGACCGAGCGGCTGGCCTTCGAGCGGCTGGCGAAGGAGCTACTGCGCGTACAGCTCAAGCTGAAGCGGCGCAGCGGCGCAGCCGCCCTGGAGCGGACCTTCCACGCCAAGGCGGTCCTCGGCGTGGAGAACGGGCGCCTGCGGTTCCGCGACGACCTGCCCGAGCAGCTGCGGACCGGGTACGCCCGGCCCGGGGCCGAGTACCCGGTGACGGTCCGGCTGTCCAACGCCAGCGGGGTCCGCCGGCCCGACTCCGCGCCCGATCTGCGCGGGGCGGCGCTGCGCGTCGAGGCGGGGCCCGAGGAGACCCACGATCTGCTGATGACCAGCTTCCCGGTCTCCCACGCCCGCGACGCGCGCGAGTTCGTGGCCTTCACCAAGGCCATTGCGGGCGCCGATTCGCGGCCGGCACAGGGGTTCGCGCTGTTCGTCAAGCTACCCCTTGCGGTCGGCTGGTCCACGGCGGGCCGCATGCGGCGCAACGTCGTCGCGGGGAGCAGGCGCACCGTGTCCAGCCTGGCGCTGGAGACGTACTGGAGCCGGGGCGCGATCCTGTGGGGCGCCGCGGGGCCGGTGCGCTACCAGCTGCGGCCCGCTCCGGGCGCCGCCCCGGCCCCGGCGGGGGCGTCGGCCGGTCCCGACGGCCTGCGGCGCGAGCTGGCACAGAGGCTGGGTGCCGGGGACATCGTCTTCGAGCTGTGCGTACAGCGCTACGTGGACCCGCGGCGCACCCCTGTCGAGGACGGCGCAGCCGAGTGGAGCGAGCGGGACGCGCCCGTGGTGCCCGTAGCCACGCTGATCGTCCCGCGCCAGGACGTCCACACGGCCGAGGCGCGCGCCGCCGAGGCGCGGGTCGACCTGCTGGCCTTCAACCCGTGGCACACCGCGGAGGGCTTCCGTCCGCTGGGGAACCTCAACCGTGCCCGCAAGCTCGCCTACGAGGCGAGCAGCGCGCACCGTCTGGGCCGCCGCTTCGTGACCGTGGAGCCGCGCCGCAACGCCCTGCTCGGGACCCCGCTGCGGGCCGCCTTCCGTTCCGTGAACCGGGTCGTCCCGTGGCACCGGCTGCCCACCCCGGTCGCGCTGCTGAACCTGATGGCGTTCCGGCAGACGCTGCGCCGGCACAACCTGATCGACACCGAGGTGCACGAGGCGCCGCCCAAGGCGGGCCCGGTGGAACCGCCGGTGGACGAGGAGCTGCTGGTCAGGCGCAGCTACGACGGCAGCCACAACGACCTGTCGCAGCCGCGGATGGGCGCCGTCGGCGCGACCTTCGGGCGTTCCATGCCGCCGGTGTACCGACCGGACCGGTTCGACACCCCGAACCCGGTGACCGTGAGCAGGGAGCTGCTGCGGCGCGAGGCCTTCATCCCGGCGAAATCGCTGAACGTGATCGCCGCGGCCTGGATCCAGTTCCAGGTGCACGACTGGGTCAACCACAAACGGGTCCCGGTGGGCACCAGGAGCGTCGAGGTGCCGCTGCCGCCCGGCACCGACTGGCAGAACACCCCGGGTGGACCGCGCGAGAAGGTGATGCGCTTCGGTGACGACGAGCCACTGCTGGACGCGGCCGGGAGCGGGCGGCCGCCGATCGTGTTCGCCAGCGGCGTGTCGCACTGGTGGGACGGTTCGGAGGTGTACGGCGGCGACCAGGCCGTCGCCACGTCCCTGCGCGAGCCCGGCGGCGGCGCCGGGCTGCGGCTGGAGCGGGGGCACCTGCCGACGAGCGCGGACGGCCTGCCGGTCACCGGGTTCAGCGACAACTGGTGGCTCGGCCTGAGCGCCATGCACACCCTCTTCGCCCGCGAGCACAACGCGGTGTGCGAGGCCCTGCGGCACGAGTACCCGCACCTGGACGAGGACCGGATCTACCACACGGCGCGGCTGGTCGTCTCCGCCCTCATCGCCAAGATCCACACGGTGGAGTGGACTCCCGCGATCCTGGCCACCAAAACGCTCGACATCGGGATGCGGACGAACTGGGAGGGGCCGCCGAAGAACTGGCTCGACCAGCTGGGCGTCTGGCTGCTGGAGGCGAACGGCAAGGGCGGCATCCCCAGGACCCTGCCCGACCACCACGGGGCCCCGTACGCCCTCACGGAGGAGTTCGTCACCGTCTACCGGATGCACCCGCTGATCCCCGACGACTACGAGTTCGTCGACCACCGCTTCGGCCGCCGGCTCGACACCCTCGGCTTCGACGACCTCCAGGGCGCCGCGGCGGAGCCGCTCATCCGCAAGACCGGCTTGGTGGACTCCCTGTACTCGCTGGGCATCGCCAACCCGGGAGCCATCACCCTGCACAACTTCCCGCGCTCGCTCCAGGCGTTCCGGCGCGACGGGGAGGTTATCGACCTGTCCGTGGTCGACCTGGTGCGCTCCCGCCGCCGCGGCGTCCCCCGCTACAACGACTTCCGGGCCGGGCTGCACAAGCCGCGGATCCGCCGGTTCGAGGACCTGTCCCAGGATCCGGAGACGGTCGCGCGGCTGCGGGACGTCTACCGTTCGGTGGACGACGTCGACACGGTGGTGGGGCTCTTCGCCGAGAACCCGCCCGCGGGGTTCGGCTTCAGCGACACCGCCTTCCGCGTCTTCATCCTGATGGCGAGCCGGCGGCTGCAGAGCGACCGCTTCCTCACCGTCGACTTCCGGCCCGAGATCTACACGCCGCTCGGCATGGACTGGATCGCCCGCAACGGCATGACGAGCGTCATCCTGCGGCACTGCCCCGAGCTGGCGGGCGTCCTGCCGCGCGGGGCGAGCGCCTTCGCGCCCTGGCGCCCGGTCCAGCCGGTCCGCAACCACGACGGCCGCGGCTGAACGGGAGGGCCATGTCCGCACCCGAAGGCCCCGGCCGCCGCCACCCCGGCTTGGAGGAGCTGCTCGCCCGGCCGCTGCTGGAGACGGTCTTCGGCCGGCGCACCCACCGGGTCAGCCGGGGAGCCTCCGTGCCCGCCGGGTCGATGAGCTACAGCTCCCCGCACCCGCCGCGGCCGCTGGACGAGCTGGAGGAGGCGGTGCTGATCGCCCTCACCGGCTCCTCCGGGCTCACCATGCCCGACCGGCCCTTCGAGGACCCGCGCGACCACAAACCGATCATGGCGAAGCCGAACCTGAACATGACCGGGCGGACCGCCGGCAGCCCCGACAACGCGCAGGCCACCCACTTCTTCATGATCAACGACAGTGGCACGTACTACTTGCGCAAACTGCCGCCCGCCCCGTGGTACCCCTTCGACCCGGACGCCCTCGTCGAGCGGGCCCGCAGGGCCAAGGTACGGGTACTGGACCACCGGCTGGACGTCGCCGAGGGGATGCGCGACTTCCCGGCCTACCTCGACTCCAACCGGTTCCTGTCCAACCTGCCGGGCACCACCCTGTTCCTGCCGGTGGTCGACCTCTCCCACCAGTACGTCAACGCCCTGATGTACCTGCTCACCCAGCCCGACGGAGCCCGGCCCACCTTCGTCGACGACCGCAACTTCTACCGCCCGGCCGGGGTGCGCAAGTGGGTCGAGAACGGCTTCCTCAACCCCGACATCAAGATGCCGCTCGGCGCCCTGGGGCCGATGCGCACCCAGATCGAGGCCGATCTTCTGCTGCAGAACATGATGCTGGTCGCGGACGCGATGGGGCTCGGCGCCTGGATCCACGCCACGATCAGCCCGCAGATCATGCTCGGCGACCCCAAGTTCTCCCGCGCCTACGGCCGGATGCTGGGCTTCGACTTCGTCACCCCGAAGTTCCGCCCCCTCGACGTGCTTCGCTGGCAGGTACCGCTGCCGAAGTACGCGGCCCTGCGCGCCCACCCGGTGGGACTGCGGGCCGGCGACGAACACCTCATCAAGGCCGCCTGTCCGCCCCACTACCCGTCGATGGCGGAAGCCGTCGACTCCGTCGTCCGGTCCAAGTTCGGCAAGGACGGCATCTACGCGGACAAGGAGCTCTTCACCCGCGTCTACAAGGACGACTACGCGCAGCGCTACCTCGCGGAGGCGAGCGAGTACGACCGGCAGGTCATCGACTGCGCACGGGACATCTGCGTGTACGTCCACGAGACCCACGGCCGCTTCCCCGCGCACACCGACGCCATCCACGTGCCCGGCGTCTGGCTGCAGACGCACCACGTCGAATCCGAGTACTACGACCGGTTCTTCCGGGGCGGCCTGACCGAGGCGCACCGTCGGCACGCCGCCCACTGGGACACGTAGCCCTACCGGAAGGGAGAGGCGATGAGGGTCTACGAGGCCATCGTCAAGGGGCTGCGGGCGTCGGGGTACGGGCGGCCTTCGGCGGTGCCGGGGAGAACACGGCCGGCCTGATGCCGGCGCTGAAGCACTCACGGCTGATCCGGCCCGTCATCACGCGCCACGAGCAGGCCGCGTCGTTCATGGCCTGCGGCTACGCCATGTACACCAACAGGCTGGGGTTCTGCTTCGCGACGGCCGGGCCGGGCGCGTTCAACCTGTTCTCGGGTCTGGCGGTGGCCATGTCGGACTCCTATCCCGTCCTCGCCGTCTCGGGGTACGCGTCGATGGAATGGCGCGGATGGGGCTCGCTCAACGAGACCTCGGGGCTGAACCGCACGCCCGACTCCCAGGCCATGTTCGCCGCCACGACCAAGTAGTCCTTCCTGCTCACCGATACCGCCGACACCTGCGACGTCCTGGAGGAGGCGGTGAACACCGCCTTCGAGGGCAGGCCCGGACCGGTGCACATCCACGTACCCGAGAACCTCACCCACCGGGGCGTCGAGGTACGGAACTTCCGGCCGGTGAAGCTCGACGTGCCGCCGGTGCTGCCCGGTCCCGCGCGCGTCGAGGAGATCGCGGACGTACTGGCGGACGCCCTCGCGCGGGGCCGGCGGATCGTCGCGCTCGTCGGCTTCGGCGCGGTGCGCAGCGCGGCGGGACCCGAGATCAAGCGGCTGATCGAACGCTTCCGGATCCCGCTGCTCACCACCCTGGACGGCAAGGGCATCGTCTCCGAGGGGCATCCGCTCGCGGTCGGCGTCTTCGCGGACAGCGGCCACGCCAGTGCGTGGAAGGCCTTCCGCGAGGCGGACGTGGTGCTGTGCGTCGGCAACTCCCTCAACCAGCACACGACGTTCAATTACCGCCAGGACCTCTTCGAGGACAAGCTGCTCATCCACGTGAACATCTCCGAGGGCGAGTTCCACAAGGCCTACCCGCCCGACCACGCGCTGCTGTCCGACGCTCGGCCGGCGGTGGCCGCGCTGACCGACGCGCTGGAGCGGAGGGTCGGCGATGTCCCGCCGGTGGAGGTAGACGGGCGTGACTACGAGGCCCGGCACATCACCCACCTGACGGGAGGGATCCACCCCGGGCAGCTCGCGCGGTCGATCGGCCGGATGCTTCCGCCGCGGGGGGTGCTGCTCGCCGACGCGGGGGCCCATCCGGCGTGGCTCGGCTACTGCGTGGAGCTGCAGGAGGGGCAGAACTTCCGGAAGGCCGGCTCCTTCGGGCCGATGGCCGGACACGTCAACGGGGCCGTCGGTCTGAAGGTCGCCCATCCGGAGCGGACGGTGGTCGTCGGCTGCGGCGACGGGTGCTACTCGCTGTCCGGCTTCGAGCTGATGACCGCCGTGGAGAACGAGATCCCGGTCATCTGGGTCATCTTCAACGACGGCCAGTTCAAGCTGATCAAGCTCTTCCAGCTGGTCACGTACGGCGAGTCCGCGCTCGTCGAGTTCCGGAACCCTGACTTCGCGGCGTACGCCCGCGCGTGCGGGGCGGAGGGCTACAAGGTGGAGACCCTGTCCGAGTTCGAGGAGGCCTTCCGCGCGGCCCTGCGCGTTGGACTGAGGGGGTGGGCCCTACTTCGGCCGGGAGTCGCTGCCGGCCAGGCTGCGCCACACGCCAACGACGATCGCCAGCTGGGCGGCCAGGTAGGCGACCTGCGCGGACAGGCCCCGCAGCTGGTAGACCGACAGCAGCAGGCCGACGCCGCTGGGCCAGAACCTCCTCTCCTCGCTGAAGGTCTCCATGTCCATCCAGATGCTCGTGAGCGTCAGGACCAGGAGCATCAGCGCCACGTGCAGGAAGACGTACCCGAGTTCCGTGTCGGTGATCTGGGTGACCAGGGCGCCCACGCAGACGGGGATGGCGTAGGCAGCGGTCAGGCTCAGCGCCCGCACCGGACTTCGGCGTCCGGGGAGCACCCGCCACAGCGCCCCCAGGACCAGACCTCCTCCAGCCCATGCCACCTGCCACGCCAGGCACTTCGCCGCGATCTCCGGCAGTCCTGTGAGGCTCTGGAACGTGGCCATCTGGGTCCGGTCGTCCTTGAGGTAGCTCAGCCAGACGAGGGCGAGACTGGCCGGGAACCCAAAGCAGAATGCCAGGCGCGCGGCACTCTTGGCGTTGTCCCACCAGTCGTCGCCGGGCCCCCAGCTGAGGGCTGCGTCCAGTACGGAGATCTGGGCTGGTGGACGCCCCTTGCCTCGCCCGGCGGACAGCCAGTGGTGAAGCCCGTCCAGCCTCTTTTCCACCTCCTCGCGTGAGAGGTCTCCCTCCGCCCGGCCACGGTCCAGCGCGTACAGCTTGTGGTGCAGGTTGCGGAACTCGTGGGCCTTGTTCAGCAATACGTGCCGGCGCCGCTTGGTGCCCAGTCTTCGAACGCGGAACTCCTCTTCGGTACGACCCAGTACGGAAAACCCCCGGCCGACCGTGACCACGGCGTACAGCGAGGCGATCATCAGCAGGAGCCAGACACCGAACAGCAGGTTGGAACCCGCGAACTCGACCTGCCGGAACCCCACGGAAAGGGTGAAGACCGCGACGGTCAGCAGGAGATCGGCCTTGGCCGGCCCCAACGGCGGTCCTTCGTCACACTCTTCGGGCCGACCCCGCCGGTCTCTGACGCGGATCTGCAGCAACGCGACGAGCGCGATGCCCGTCAGCAGCCACGCATAGGCGTAGACCCACGTGAGGCCGGAGTAGGGGAACTGGACGAGAAACCCGACCCATTCCCGGCTGCGGGCGGTCTCGGGCCCGTCGATGAGCCAGTAGACGCGACTCCACAAACGCGCGTGCGTCCACCAGAAGGAGGTGAGCAGCGCCGCCGCCATCACCGCGAGCAGGGCTGTCGCAACCACCGTGGAACGGATCGGCGCCTCGTCCCACGCCTTGTTCCAGGAACGCCGGGCCATCGCCCCTTCCCGCACGAAACGCCACGCCCATGCCGCCATCGCAGCGAGCCACAACCACAGCGTCCCCAGCGCCAGCAGTGTCAGCCCGATGAGGCCCGGAAGGGCGACGACCGACAGGAAGCCGGACACCGCCACGGCTGAGGCGATCAGGCTCACCGCCCAGGCCCGACGTCGCTGGGCGTCCTTGACGTCGATGCCGGCTGCTGTCTCCTGCGCGGTGGGGGGAGACGAAGACGTGATGTGACGCCACGGACGGGCGGCCAGCACCAGGACCAGAGCCAGCGCAATGGCGACGAGGTGGCGCCAGGACGGTCCGGCGGATGGGGGCCGATCCACGATCAGCACGCGCAGGACAGCCGCCACCACCGCGCTGAGGACGGCCCACAGCAGGATCACCCTTGCGAAGCCGACCGGTCCCGGGGTGCCGGAAGCAGCTGGTGAAACGGATGCACCGGGCTGCCTCCGCAACGCATAGAGCACGGCCACCACGCTCACCAGCGAGGTGAACGCCCACCAAGTGGCGACGCCCACCCAGCCCAGGGTCCGCCACTGCTCGCCCACATTGAAGGAGCGCTGCCAGGGGGGCTCCACCTCGACCCGCACGTCGAAGGGTTCCGGTTCGGACCACACCAGGCGCTCCGGGTCGGCAGAGGAAGGCGGAGGAAAGACATTGGTGGCTTCGAGCCCGTCCAGTTGGACCTCGACCTGGCCCCACTTGGCATTCTTCAGCGTGTTCGGCGGCCGGAGGAAGACGCGCCAGTTGTCGCCCTTCCTGTTGACCTCGATCCGCCATGGACCGAGCAGAAAAGGCCTGTTCTGCTCGATCCATGCGGTCGCCTCGTAATTCACGGTGACCAGGTCGCCCCGGACGCTCACCCGCGGGTCGTGGAAGCGCCACTCACGACTGCGCGGGGCGGTGTCATCCCCCCGGAGGAGGCAGCGCATCGCCTTCTGGTACAGAGCCGACTTCTCGCTGAGTGCCAGATCCATGGCGCGGGGCCATTCCTTCGCGGAGACACTGACAATGAGGGTCGAGATCACCTGAGCGTAGGTGCGGTCGTGATAGTCGAAATCGAGCCTGGCACTCACGTTGCGGGCCTTCAGCCTCCCCGCCTCACAGACGTCGACGGCGTGCGCCTGCTGTGCCCCGCCCCACGCCGCCATGGCTGCGGTGAGCAGTAGGATCAGGCTCCACCACCGGGTTTGCACCATCCCGCCCCGTTCACATCGTCTCCTCCGGCACCCCGTCCTGAGACCCTTTAACACGTATTGCACCCCGCCGCACCCGGACACGCGGCCGCCGCACCCCGCTCACCCTCCCGGCCTCCGCCAACCGGATTGCGGAAGAACGCTCCGCGGCCGACGATGGCATCGGGGGGCCTGCCCACACTCCACGGGACGTGCCATGACCCACCCCAAGGAATCCACCGCGCGCAAGCTCCCCCGCTTCGAGGAAGCCGAAGGGCTGGGGCCCTCGGACGCGGCGTTCGTACGGGACCTCGTCGAGGTACTCGAGAAGCACGGGAACCTGGACCGCTTCGGCCTGTGCCTGCTCCACGACCACTTCCCGCTCGCCCCCGACGAGGTCATGGTCGAGGCGAACGACCCCGCCGCGCGCACCCTGCACGCCCACGTGGAGAAGCGGGACCGGACGCGACACGTCAAGCCCTCCCAGTGGCGGTTCGCGCCCCACGGCGCCGCGGTGGACGAGGGCGGGCCGTACCAGGTCGTCATGCTGTGCGATCCGCTCGACTTGTGCCCAGGCTGCGGCGGGTCGCGCTGACCGGCCCGCACGGCTGATCCTGCTCGGCGCGAGGACGCCTCACCGCACCTGCGCCGCCAGGCACCCACGTGGCACCTCGTGTGCGGCCTCTCAACGACGATCCCGAATCGCGCCCCGCGTCACGACCGAAACGACGGAAGTCCCCACATAGGGGCCGAGCCCGGCCCTCAGCAGCTCCGCGACGGCGGGTTCCGCCGCGTCGTCGGCGAGCTCGACGCGCATGTGGTCCGTGGAGACGGCGAGTGCTCGTCAGGCGGCGGCAAACTGGGCGGGGGCTCCGGTCCGGCGTCGGGCTCGAAGCTGGCCCGCAGGATGGTCTGGGTTCCGTCGCGGCGGGCGAGGCGGATATCTCCACCGGGCCGACGTCCGTCAGCACGGCCTTCGCGCGGGTGCCGTTGCGGCTGTTCCCGCCGTTCTTCCCGGCTGGGTCGTGCTTGTCATAGCCGAGGCCCTATTTGGTCGGGGCGGGTGAGTGTGCGCGGGGAAGGCGAGGCGGTCGTGGTGGAGCTGGACGAGACGGGGCGCGAGCGTCTGATCCGTACAGCGGGCTCGTTGAAGGCGCAGGCGCGGGCGCGGATCGTGCTGGCGGCGGCTGCGGGCCTGGACAACGGGGCCATCGCGCGGGACCTGGCGGTCATCGTCAACATGGTCCGCAAGCGGCGTGGACGATTCGCGGCCAAGGGCCTCAAAGGGTTCAAGGATGCAGCCGCGCGGGCCGGCCCAAGACCTACGGGCCCCTGGTGAGGATGGCGGTCGTGGCCGCTGCCACCAGTGCGCCCCCGCACCGCACCTCGGCGGCGGGGTCCCGGTGGAGCATCACGCCGTCGCCGGCAGTTCAAGGACCGTGCCGGTCTCTGGGTCCGCGGGGAAGCTCGCGGAGTAACCGTATCGCTCGCACAGCTCCGGATCAGCCCACCGGGCAGTGCGCTGCGTGCGGTAGTTGAACCACAGCGTCGGGCCGTCCGGTGCGGACAGTACGACGCGGGCGAGTGCCGCGTCATCGGGATGGTGGTAGGTGTCACCGTTGGTGGACACGAGGTAGTGCCGGGCGGGGGCGACCTCAAGGAGTGCCTCGGTCACGTTCCGCCGGCTGGCATGGTGGGGAAGTTTGAAGGCATCCACCTCCAAGACCCGCAGACCCCGGTGCGCGGCCACCCCTTTCAGGCCGGCCCCGAGCACAGTACCGAACGCGTCCGCCCCGAGCACGGCGCGGGCGCCGCGGTGCTCGATCAGCAGCGCGATGCTACTCCCGTTCGGAGCTGTCGTGTCGTCGGCCGTCTTCTGAGCGGCAACGGCGGCCAGATCGCCGAGGGGCTCCAGGATGTCGGGCCTTACCTCGGCCTGCCAGCCACGCCGGGCCTGGTCAATGGTTTCGAACCACTCGCGCTCCAGGATCGCCAGGCGCTCGTTGGTCGGTGAGAGGACGGTGATGTGTGGCCCGTCCCGGACCGGCACCTCGATGAACCCGAACGCGTCCCCGGTGTCGATGGGACCGCCGCCGAATACCCGGTTCCACGGAAGTACGGGACCGACGGATTCCCCGAGCAGCGCCGCTACCAGGCTCTCCCCCTCGGCGACGCTGCCCTCCACCCTGCTCCGGGAGGGCATGTGTGGAGGGCCGTTGAACCAGTAGTCTCCGACGTCTTCGGCGTACTCGCTCCGCAGGAACTGGAGCATGCCGCCTATGTGGTCGCTGTCGATGTGGGTCACCACGGCGACGTCAATGTGCCGGTCGTCGGGTTCGAGCCGGCTCAGCCTCATTTCGAGCCGGGGCCAGGTGCCCGGAGGGCCGCCGTCGACGAGCATGCGCCAAGGCGGCCCGCTCCCGCGCGCACACTCGACAAGCAAGCAGTCGCCCAATCGCGCAGGCAGTACCTCGATGCGGATGGCTGTGTCCATGGGATCGTCTCCCTCCAGCCGGGCGCACCACCAAATCTACGCTCGTCAGCAGGGCGCCGCAGCGCTGCGAGCAGGGGCCTGCCCGGCCATGAGGCCGCCCGGCCGCGGCGGCCGGACCGATTCTCCCACCACGGGCTTGGACGGTCAGCGCCGTGGGGCGTGGACCAGCAGGTGGTGCTGCTGCGCAGGCGTACCGTGCCTTCCCGCGACGCCCGCACTGCCGCTGCGAGCTTCAGGGCGCCACTTGCCGGGCTGCCTTCACCAGCAGGCCTGCACCCTCATCTGCTCCCGCCAGCTGCTCGCCGCCCGCCTCGACGCGTGTGCCGCGGGCCGGCTCGCCGCCGAGATGACCAGTAACGGTGCGGCCCGGTCGCCTTGACCCAGCGGGAGATGGGCCGCAGGGCAAGGTGGGTGAACATTAGGTGATTCGGTGTCCCGCCGGGGCCTGGTCGGGGGATAACGGCCAGGAGGACAAGCAGTCGTCAGGGCTGCCCCGGCGCACGGCGAGGTTGGGACATGGCGGTCACCGGCACCTGGAATCTGAAGAACCCCACCTGCCCGGTGGTCGCTTCGGTCCCAAGGACCGGGCCGCGTACCCGGCGGAGCCCAAGGCTCCGGCCGGCTCGATCACCCGGCTCGCCCACGATTGGCTCGGGATGCAGGAGGTCGGCGATCCGCCGGCGCCGGCGGACCTCGCCGACGCCCTCGACGGCCCGCACCATGCTTGTTCCACCGACACGCCCACACCCCGGCCGTGCCGCTCCCACCGGAATCCAGAGGATGACCCATGCCGCTAAAAGGTTACGGTGTCCTGGCCGCCCGCGCCGTCGACCGGCGCCGGGAGGGATCCAGCGATACCCCTCACTACCAGATCCACCTTACCGACAACGCCGGCACCCACTACCGGGCCGCTGTCAACGTCGAGTCACAACAGACGCCCTCCGAGCTCCTGTACCTGGCCGACGATGATTTCCGCCATCCCGTGACCGAGCTGCTCCCGCCGGCCGGCGCCGGATGGACGGCCCTGGTGTCACAGGCGGGCAAGGCCAGCCTGGACTTCATCCGCGGCAACCTGTTCGACCCCGCCTCGATGCGAATGCTCCCGCCCGATATCGAGGGCGCCGACAACGACTTGGCCGACCTGCTCGACCACTACGTGCAGCGTGCCATCGCCGACCCCACCGCCGCCCTCTACGTCTTCGGGCAAAGGTTCGGTCCCGAGGCCAACATCGCCGACAAGGTGTTCGGCTTCAGGCCCGGCAACGGCGTACACGACATCCATATGAACCAGGGCAACAGCGGCCGCTTCCGCTCCGACAACGGCGTCTGGCAGGACGGCGCCTTGTTCGTACACCTACCCTCCGAAAACCGCTGGGTCGCGATCTTCCTGGCCTTCCAGTCCCAGGCATGGCACACCGGCGACAACACCGGTCACCCCCTCGACACCGCACCACCCCGCTCCGGCGACCGCGACGAACCCCTGCGGATCATGGCCGCACTGGTCAACCCCTCCGGCCCCGCGCCCGAAGCCGTCACCGTACTGAACACCTCTCCAGCGCCGGTCGACCTTCAAGGATGGCAGCTCACCGACCTCGACCAGCAGACCCTCCCGCTCCCCGCCGGTACGCTCCAGCCCGGCACCACCCTCACCGTCCCGGGCGGCAACGGATTCCATCTCGGCAGCCAAGGCGGCACGATCACCCTCCTCAACCCGGACGGCATCAAAGTCCACGGCGTCGCCTACACCGCGCGACAAGCCGAGCGCGAGGGACGCACCATCACCTTCTAACACCACCAGCACCAAGCCCCACAGCACCCTCGTCGGCCGGCCAAGAGCGACCTGATCGGCGGGCGAGGGTGGTCTCAGCACGGCTGTGCCCGGATCCCATTCGGCCCTGGAGCGCGCCTTCACCGCGTCGGCGAACCGGGGCGACCTGCGTTGCTGCCTTATCTGCAATCGGGAAGCGCACGATCATGGTGCCGGACCTGACGGCGCTGCGTCTGGCGCACGAGCGGCCGCCGACACCCGACGGGCCCGGACGCCCTCATTCGATACCGGACGCGCGTCCGTCACGGTGTGGTGGCTGAGGAGGTTCCGGCCATCGGCGACGAGGCATACGACCAAGGCGCCGCGTGCGGGCCGGGTGGAAAGCATGCCGAGTTGCGTACCTGCCGGCGGTCTCCTGGGCGGCGCGGACGAGGGCGCTTACCGCAACGGCGCGCAGCATGCGGATGAGGGCAGCACCAGACTCTCACCGTCTCATCGACTCAGTGGCAGGTGCAGCCATTGGAGTGGATCTGCGGCTGCCGCCGAAATGGGCTTGCATGCCTGGGTATGCATTTGCGCATTGGCTTTTGGTGCCTCTGGAAAAATGACACATTGTGGGAGCGGACTGGCCATGCCGGACCACGCGCAGCGGCGGCGGGCGACCGCCTGGATGAGTGCAACTGTCGGCGAGGAGGCCGACGCCGCCCGCGTCTCGGCTGCCTTGCGCGATTCATCCGGTCACGTCCCGTTGGGTCCTGACATCGCCGATGGCGGCTGCGGACCAGGTTCGACTGCGCTGGAGCCGGGACGGCTGTATCGCAGGATCAGCGGCCGTGACGATCGGGCTCGGCCCGTCAGTGACGAGGAACTGGCGGAGTTGGGTGACCCGATGGCGGTTACGTTCTTCCGCGTGGGCAGGTTTCCGACCACCGTGCAGGAACTGCTGTCCGAACTCCCCGCCACGGCAGCCGCCTCACGCAAGGTGTATCTGGTCAGCGAGGCCGGGCAAATCTCACCGGCTGCCATCGGCGAGCGCGACATGCGGTTCGTGATCACCACCGCCGTGGACGGCAATCAGGTGGACCTTCTGGTCAGCACCCAGGCTGGCGGCGACCCCAAGAAGGGATTCCTTCAGGTCGCGGCGTGGGATTCTGTGGCGAGGGTCTTCAATTTCTATGCCCGTTTCGAATCGAGCTGGGTGTGGGCGGGCAACTCCTGGCACGCGCTGGAGCCGGACTCGCGGGGCAAGGGCTGCTTCGACAGCCACATCAACGGCAGCGCCGTGATGAAGGAACTGAGGATCCCCTGGATCAACTGGCAGTCAGAGCGGGCCACGATCCGGCTCGCCGATGATGACCCGCTCCGCCATGACCAGCTGTTCCAGCAGGTCATCGGAGCCGAGCGGCTGGAACTGACGGTCCGGTGTCTCATCACCCGGTGGACAGCTTCCCGCCTCGCCGAGGTAACCGCGAACGGCGTTGTGGACCACCCCGACCGGCTGCTGCGCCACCTGTTCACCAGCACCACGGTCAACCTCACCAGTACGGACCGGCAGAGCAGCACCATCACGGCGGACAGTGGCGAGCTGACGCTACCCACGGGGTTCTGGCTGAACCAGGACGTCCTGTTCGACGACCTGCGACTGTTCACGCAGGCCGCTCCGCCCAGGGCACGGGCCGCCGGGTACCTGGCCGGCCTGACGCGGTTTGGTTTCCGGCTGGAGGAGAAGTGCAGCGGCTTCTCCCAGCCAGGTGACACGTTTTTCGCCTTCGTTGTCCCCGAGGCTGCCCACGAGGACAACGAGGTGATCCGGCAGATGGTCCGCAAGGGGCTCATCTCGGCCAGGTTCGCCGCCTGCGTGCTGATGGTGGACTTTCCGAACCCGGTCTTCAGCCCTGCCCGCAGTCTCCTCATGCGGTACGTGCCGACCACGCCGACGAAGGCCGTGGAGTTGTGTGACAAGGTCACCCAGGCCATCTTGGACGCCGTGCGAACGCGAAACCTGCCCGCTGGCAGTCCCGAAGCCCGCTTCGCCGCGCACTGGCAGGTGCCTGAAGACGTTTGGCAATCAGTTTTCGGACAGCGGGTGGACGCCTATCTGCGCAAGGTCACCCAGCAGATCCAGACCGCATCCGGATTCGACGACTACGTCCGGTTGGCCGAGTCGCGGCGTCGGCAATTTCGCCTCATGAAACTGAATGAGTTCGAGCTCACCCTGCCGGTCACCAACATTCCCCCCGGCGCGCCACCGCTGGCGATGCGCGAGGACGCCACCGTCGCGGAGCTGACCTGAAGCCGCCCCTCATCAGCCGCCACGGCATCAGCTTCAGCGGAGCCAGCGACCGCTGCGTTTCACCCCTCCGTCTTCACGAGCAAGGAGAACGAGCGCCATGGCCACAGTGAATGCTTATGGGCCGCCCGGCAACCTCGACGATCTGGACGACTTCGGCCGCAAGGCCTGGAACGTGTTCATCTCCGACACGGTCGACGAGGCCATTCAGGGCCCCGATCCCCGTCAGGTACTGAACGACAGTCCGAGACCGCAGTTCTACAACCTGACCAGCGCGGATACGGCCTCGGACGTCCAGCGCGCCTCCATCACATGGACCGCGTTCCCCCGCATTATCAAGATCACTTCCGTTGGCGATCTCCAGCGATGGCAGCGCGCCGACGCCAGCCGCGACGTCCAGGACGAGTACTGCGAGTGGAGCGTCACCCGGGATGGCTCGGGAAAGATCACCCAGGTTACGTTCACGTGTGAAGGCCCCGAGTATTGGGAGATCCTGGCGCAGACGAACCCGGACACGGTGGTCGACCTCTACCGTAGCTTCATCAGTCCGAACGTGCGCAAGGAGGATCTGTTCTCGCCCAGTGGCAGATACCAACCGCGCAACAAGTGGAACAACTCCACGAGCCACGGCGCCATGCACTTGATTCAGCCGAACAACACCCTGGGCGCAGAGATCGAGTTGGCTGCGGCAGCCACCATTCGGCGCGTCATCAACGGCCAGGAGGTGAGCACTGAGCAGGAACTCGTCAACTGCAGCAAGTACGGTGCCGCAGAGCGCAACAGTGATCCCCACATCGGTGCAGGAGTCAACGCCCTGGCCCGCCAGAAGGCCGACATCAGCCTCGCCGACCCAGTGGGCCTGTACTTCGACGACCTGTCGACGGATGGCTGGGAGACCCCGGACGGCTCCGATCCCCAAAGCTACTGGACCTATGTGAGAGGCGACTCGGAGCACCGTGTCCGCGCCGTCTACGAGGTTCCCCAGGACAAGGGTTTCGACGTCGGGGACATCACCATCGGCGGGAGGCCCATCGAGTTCGGAGCCCAGATCGCGGACTTCATCACCATCAGGCTCACGGGCATCGCCTGCCGGTTCAACGACTCCACCGCCCAGCCGCAGACCGCCTGTAAGGAGTTCCCCGCGGTTGACGTGCGGCAAGAGGGGTTCGGCGCAGCCGCGTTCTCCGCCTCCGGCCGCCTCTTGGATCCCCGTCCCACCCTCTCGTACCGCTCCTCCCGCGTCACCTGACCCGTTCCTTCGCGGAGCGGCCGGCGGACCCGAGGCCGGGGCCCGATCCGTCGTGGCCCGCCTCGGCCGCCCTGTGGCACATCCCCCTGGCCCAGGGCCACCGCAGGTCCCCCCTCCGCAGGGAACGAGGCAGGCCGCGGTTCGCTCCCCCGCACAGCACCACGCCCGGGCTCCGGCTTGTTACGCGCGGACGTCCCCACGGGGGCTGAATGCGCGGCGCTTGGAGCGGACCACGGGGAGCGCGGCTCCGGGCTGAGCCCGGTGCCGCTGCCACGTCCCACGTCGCCAAGGAAGGACGTTCCGATATCACCTGGCAGAACGCACTTCCCCGGCCTTGGTGCCGATGTGGTATCCGAGCTCCCGGTAAGCGTCGAACTGGGCATGGTCGAACCACTGGTCGAAGGTGGCCTGACGGGGGAAGGCCTTCTCCCTGAGGGCGTAACTGAGCAGCTCGTACGGCATGTCGGGAGTCAGACTGGCCTTCACGAAGACGATCGTCCCCTTTGTGTCGGCCGGTGTGCCGGGCGAGAACTCGACCGGCTCGGGGTACTCGATCGTGCCGCGCACCACACTGGTGGCGGAGAACCGGGCGTTCAGCGCGGCCATCGGCGTCTCGGGCGGGAGCGGTGGGGCGCTGCCGGGCACCAGGTCCAGCAGGTTCTGCCCCTCGTCCTTGAAGGTGATCTTCACTCCGAGGTCTTCGTAGGCGAGCGTGACCGCCTGCGCGAGGGTGGTGGCCAGCGGCGGCGTGTCCCCTGAGGAGTCGATGACGTAGATCGTCCGGCAGCGGAGCCGGAGCGTCTCGACCAGACCGAGATTGTCGAAGTGCCCGCCGTCCGTGCACAGCAGCAAGGGAGTGGTATCCGAGTACCAGCTCACCAGTTCCTGGAGTTGGTACCGTAGCCGCCGTACCCGTGGCAGCCGCGGCATGATCCGGCAGGGCCCGTACTTCGCCAGTTCCGCGAGGTAGAGCGGGTTGGGGACCCAGGTGCCCAGCCGCACGTTGGAAAGGGCGAGCAGCCGCTCCATGAACATCGTCTGAGTGCCCATCGCGGAGGCGAAGGCCGCTCCTGACACGGCGACGGCCGACTGCACGGTCAAGTCGCGTCCGATCAGCGCGGGGGCCGTGTTCTGCAGGGTGTCGGTGCGGACCCAGCCCGTGTCGGGGCCACCGCAGTAGTCGGAGGCGAAGGTGAAGGGCACGGCGGGGCGCCCGGGGGCGGTGCGGTTGCGCAGCGAAATGGCAGCCGAGGCGGCGAAGATGACCTGGGGGAAGCCCTGCACTCGCTGCGCGTAGGGGTCCAGCGGGGTCGGCTCGCGGTTGTAGTCGTACGGCAGGGCACCCACCGAGCCGTCCTTCAACACCGCGCGCCGGACGGCGAAGGTGCCCGCCAGCCGCTGTCGGTAGAAGGGGTGCAGGCTGAAGGTGGTCTGGTCGATCACGAGCGACAGCGCGATCAGCGCGATCGGGATTCCGGCCTTCCACCAGATGTCCCACGTACCGGCGTAAACGGCCGCCCAGGACATGAGGGCGAAGTAGAAGAACGTGACCAGGAGCAGCACCAGCCAGCACACCACGATTTTCATCCAGCCTGCACCGACCTGAACGACAAGGGACGGACCGCCCTTGCCGAACTTGCCGGCCTTTTCCCCGTCCGGCTTCATCTCCTTCACTGTCTTGTGGACGACGGTGAACCAGGTTCCGACCGCAGTCGCCGCCGCCGTGAGCGCGGCGAGCACCGACAGTCCCCTGCCGTCGTTGTGCACCACCCCCTGTTCGAGCGCCAGCCAGGCGAAGAACCAGATCACCGCAGGAAGGACGATGGAGATGACGGCGACCGCCAGGGCCATTGCCACGATCGTGTTCACAATGCTGCGCAGCCAGGCGGGACGGGACTTCATGTTCCCCGCCCCTACGAAGGCGGCTCCCACGGACAGCAGGCCCGCCAGGCCGAACAGGGCGAGAACGGGGTGCCAGGCGTGCGGATACAACTCAAGGGACGGCAGGAACGCCTGTGGGGGCCCGGAACACCTCGGACCGTCCGGAACCTGACACGTCGACACGAACGCCTTCGTCTGCGGCATGAAACGGTGCAGGTCGGTCAGCGGAAGGTGCGAGTAGAACGCGTTCAGGAACTCGCCCACCACTGCGAAGAGCAGCGCCAACATGCCGAAGGAAACGGCCATGCCCCGCAGCACCGCCCCCGCGGCGTGCATCTTCTCCTTGGGCGTGTCAGCCAGGTACTTGGCGTGGCGGCGGATGTGGTCCTCCTCCTGGCTGCCCGGTGCGAACGCGTCGGCGGGCTCCGCAAGGCCGGGCCGCACCGAAGGCTTCCCGTCCGCGTCCTTGAGCCGGGCACCGGTCAGGGCCAGCTGGAGGGCACCGGCTGTGTACCCGCCACCGGACACCGACAACAGATAGTCCGCCTTGAGCAGTTGCCCGCGCAGCGCCTGCAGCGCGCCCAGGGTGATCGAGGCCGACCGGATACCGCCGCCGGAAACGCAGAAGCCGAGCTCCGCGGGCTTTCGACCGGGCGGCTGGTAGGCACGCGTGCGCCAGCGGGTGACCGCGTTGTCGTCTGGGTCCTGATCCTGGACCTGCTGTGGTTGTGCCGGGTCGGGGGCGATCCACTCGGGTCGGGGCTCCCAGTCGTGGGGCGCAGCGGGCGGAAGGATCACGTCGGGGTGGCTCCGCTGGCTCTCCGTCTCGCCGGCGGGCCGATTGGCGTGGGCCACGACGGGACGGGGATGGTCCTCCCGCCCGCTCGTCAAGATGGAGGGGTCCTGCACACGACGGCAGTAGAGTGTGACGACGATCAGCACGGCCGCTGCCACCAGCGGGACGACGAGCGCCCACTTCACCTGGGCGAAGTAGGTCGCCCACTGCAAGTTCCGCTCCAGATCACGCTCCGCGGCCGTCCGCAAGACGCCGAGCCAGGGCAGTACAGGACCGTCCGGGGCGGCCTTGATCCGGTCAAGTGCCTTCCAGAGGAAGATGTCCTCCACGCAGTCCGCCGCCACCACCACAGGGGTGAGAATGAGCGCGCGCCGCGCCCACAGGCGCGTGGACTTCCGGTAGAGGAGCAGGTGCCCGAGTCCGAAAGCCCCGGCGAGGGCCGCTCCGTACCCGGGAACGTACCAGCGCCAGTCCAGCACGAGGCCGTCCTGGAAGAGCTTGGACCCGCCTCCGTCCTTCACGATGGCACGGGCCGTATCTGCCTCCGCCGCGAACTGCAGCAGCAATTCGCCGTCCTGCGAGGGTCTGGCCCGGAACGGCGGATCCGCCCCGTACCAGAGGATCATGAAGAGACCGGCGGCGAGCCCGAACAGGCACAACCCCACCGCCCAGCCCGGCACGTCTCGCAGCTTCAACTGCGCCTGAGCATTCGGCATGCAGGCAAAGTAGTCACCTGAACGCGATTCGTACCGATGCGCGCCCTACACGAGGCAGCGCAAGACCCACTCAGCGCACCCGCCACCTGTGTCTCGAAGACGACCGTATCGTCGATGCCCGCGGCCCTGCACCGGTCGCGGGCATCCGTCCATGAGGCGGGCAAGTAAAGGCGGCGGTCGATCAACGTGCGGCCACGTTCGCCGGCAGAGGCGAGGAACACCCCCATCTGGGAGTTTTCCGTCCGGCCGGCAGTTCCGGAGCACTGGCGGTGAACCCCGGCCGAGCGGACACCCTTCTTCAGGAACCCGGTGTCATCCACGATCAGCGCCGCATTCGCATCGCCGAGGTGGTCGGCCACGTAGTCCCGCACGTCGCCCAGGACCTCGTCCGCGTTCCAGTCGATCCGGTTCAGCAGCCGGTGGATCCGGTCCGGTCCCCCGTACCCACGAACCGCTCATGCAAGGCCTTCAGTTCACCCGCCCACGACCGGGCATCAACACGTTCCCCACCCGTAACCGCACCAACGACCGACCTGCCCAGCAGCGCGGGTGGTCGACAACCTGGCCCGGCAGGCGTCACTGCTGCTCCAGGTATTTCTGCAGCCGAGTGAGCAGGTCCGCGAACGCGGGGGTCATGGCGGCGTCCGACTGCTTGAGGACCGTTGAACGACCGCCGTCCTCCACCGTTATCGTGTAGCTCATCGCATCCCTGGCCCGGTTGGGCTGGTCCGCCTTGGGCGTTGCGACGGCCGCCGCCACCAGCCGGGCCAGCTCCGGGGCGGCATTCTCCGGCAGGGTGTCCGTATCCAGCACCTTGGGCGGGAGGCGGAGATTGACCGCTGCCGCCAGCCCGCCGTGTGTCACCAGAGTCACCTTCACTGCGCGCAACCTCGTTACGATGGGTCCAGGTTCGGGCGGCGGCAATTTCTGGTGTCAACCGGCCCGCTTCAACGCGGTCACATCCTTGGCCAGCCTCGTCATCTGGGTGCTCAGGTCCCCGACCTGCCTGGTCAGGGCTGCGAGGCCGTCCTGTCGTCTCACACCACCGTTCCCGTCGGCCGCAAGGTTCCGCGCCCGGGCTACTCCGGTCGGGACGCCTCTGATGGGAATTTCCACCCCTTGCCACGCCGCCAGCACAGCCGACTGCTCGGCGCTGCCGATGCCGAAGAGTTCCCCGGCCTTCTGGAAGGTGGTGTCCGCGAAGTCCTGGAACTGGGTCTCGGCGCTGGACGCTTTCAGCGATTCATACCAGATGGGCCCGGCACCCTCCCACGCGAATCCGCCGATGCCTACGGCCGCCAGGAAGAACGCCTTATTCGGGATGCCCGAGTTGAAGTGCACCCCGCCGGAGTCCCCTTCCTCGGTGTCCGGCAGGTGAACGAATTTGCTCATACGGTCAGGCTGAGGGTCCTTTCCGAACAGTGCGTTGTCGTATGCGTGCCCCGGGGCCTTCATCGATCGCAGGGCGTCGGCATCGATCCCCGGAGTCCACACGTCAGCCCCGATCAGCCAGTCCGCCTCCTCAACCGACTGTTTCAGCGACCACTGCTTGACCAACGACCCGAAAACATCCGACATCGACTCGTTCAGGGCCCCGGACTGATTGTGGTACACGAGCCCGGCAGTGTGTTCGGTGACTCCGTGCGTCAACTCGTGCGCAATCACGTCCAGGGATCTGGTGAGGTCTCCCAAAATTTTTCCGTCTCCGTCGCCGAAGACCATCTGCCGTCCGTCCCAGAACGCGTTGTTGAACTTCACACTGAAGTGAACGTACCCGTCCAGGCGCATCCCGTGGCTGTCGATCGAATCACGCTGGAACACCTCCTTGTAGAAATCGCGTGTCAGGCCGAGTCCGCCGAATGCCCGGTTTGCGGACTCGTCCGCGGACTCCGATCCATCCTCCGACCTGGCCAGAACAGCGGATGGGAGGAAGCTCCCATGGTCGCAGTCGAAGACGGTGCGCCGACCGTTACCAGTTGCGGTTGCGGCCGGGCCGGCGAAGGACGCCCGGACCGCTCGTTCGCCCCGCAGGCGAGCGGTGGTCAGCATGGTGTCCAAGGCGGCCTGGCGCACGTCGGTGTCTTCGCTCTCCAGAAGCCTCTTGAGAAGGTGCGGGGGGATGATGCAGTTGAGTCGGGAGGTCTTACTCATAGGACACCTCCTGGGAATGAGAAACGGGCAAGCAGGCACCGACGCGGGGAGGGTTCGCGACGTTCGATGCGGTAGGACACAGCGTTGCCACGCCCCTCCGCGAGGGTCTCGTGGACGAACGGCAGGAGCCCACTGGGCGTGACAATAACGGGAGAAGCATCGGCGCCGGCCAGCCCAGTTTCCAGAGGCGGGGCCATGCTTATATCACCAGTCTCCGGCGGCCCGTAGCGACTGGCAAACGCAGTCATCCACCCTGGCGCCGGTGGTTCCGCCGCGTCACTTGGCGTCCAAATCCTTGTGGATCATGGACGTCGCGGACGCCAGTCGGCTGATGCCCTGCTGGACCTCGCGGAGGCCCGGGCCTCATTCTTGATGGCGGCCCCCTAGTACTGCAACGGCGTTTGGCGTGACTGGTGGCAAGGTTGCTCGTTGGTCGTTGGTCTGGCTATGGGTGGGGGGTAGCTACGTGAGCACACAACCTTGTCAAAGATCGCTATTGAGTTCGGGATCAGCGAGTCCACCGCCCACGCCTACACCAGCGCAGTCACCGACCTGCTCGCCCAACGTGCGCCAGGTCTACTGAGGGCCCTGCGCGAGGCCGATCCCGACTTCGTCCTGCTGGACGGGACCCTCGCCGAGTGCGACCGGGTCGGCGACTCACGCGCGGACCACTCCCATAAGCACCGCCGGCACGGAGTGAACGTACAGGTGGTCACCGATCCGGACGGCCGGCTGCTGTGGCTCTCACCCGCGCCGCCGGGCAGCGCCCACGACCTGACCGCCGCCCGCACCCACCGGATCATCCGCATCTGCGAGCGCCAGGGCGTTCCCATCCTGGCCGATCTCGCCTACCAGCGCGACGGCCCCTGGCTGACCACGGGCATCAAACGCAGGCCCCTGCAGGAACTCACCCCCACCGAGAAGACCGTCAACCGGGCCCTGGCCGCGGCACGGGCACCGGTCGAACGCGGCGTCGCCCGCTTGAAATCCTGGCGGATCTTCCGCAGGTCCCCGATGTAGTCCGAACCGCATGACGTCAATCGCCAAAGCCGTCCTCACCCTGGAGCGCCAAGGCTGAAGAATCTCATTGACCGATCCACTTTGGATCGCATTCATCATTGAATCGTGCGCGAAATTCAAAATCCTGCCGACTTGCGATCAGGCTTGCGGAGTGCTGCTCTGGAATGGGCAGGGGGTAAAGGGCTAAATGATCCGGGCCCTAATGGGTGGCGTTCAGCCGAAGTAGGGGACAACGCGTCGTGTGACGACGGGATCCCCGCGCTGCGACCCGCTATCGGAGGTTCACGATGACACAGGTCTCTTCTGCCCGCATTCCACTACGCCAGATCATGGCCGTGCTCTTGACGGCCGCCCTGACGCTCTCCCTCTCGGTGGTGCTCACCGTCTCCTCGACGAAAGAAGCAGCCGCCTCGTGCTCCGCCAACCGGTTCAACGGAACGTGGCGCTCGTCCGACGCGAGGCTGAAGCGTATCGACGTGTGGCAGGGAGAGGACTGCCACCCGTACGCCAGGGCCTGGGACGTCTGCGAGAACGACTCGTCGCATATCTGCAGTTGGGGAAACAGGAGAATGGGAGACAGTCCCGAGCCGAACTTCCAGTTCGTCGGATACAACTGGAACAACGCCGATGAGGTGCTGCAGCTGCGGATGCAGGACAGCTCTCACATCTCGGTGTGGGACAGCACCGACTACCACAACGGCAAGAAGGTCAGTTTCACGGTCGCGATGTACAAGAGCCGTTGAGCCGGCCAAGGGCAGCAACTCCCCCGCGCCGCTACTGGACGAGACCCCCTACCAAGACGGGCGGGGGCCTCGCCGCTCGTCCCCCGCCCCCGCCCCCGCCCCCGCC